>JBAUGM010000078.1:0-2615 GCA_049679725.1 Tepidisphaeraceae bacterium | reverse complement strand
ACCTCTCCCTGGGTACAGGGAGAGGGGACCATTGCTAACGGCGCACGATCCACCCCATCGCCTTCGTCGCCAGCCGATCCAGCGCGCGCACCGACATCTCCAGGTGCTCCTCTTTCGTGTCCTCGATCTTGTTGTGCGAGATGCCGCGCAGGCTCTGCACGAAGAGCATGACCGTCGGCACACCGGCGCGGCAGACTTCGGCGGCATCATGCAGCGGACCGCTGGGAAGACAGTGCGAGACGCCCCAGACTTCTTCGATCGCTTGATCGGCCATCTCGATCAGTTCGGCGCTGAACGGGAACGGCTGGATCTGCCAGATCTTCCGCCACGCCACGTCGATCTTCTCCTCCTTCGCGATGCGCTCGCTCGCATCGCGCGCTTCCTTGTTCATCGCCGCGAGGACGTTCGGATCGAGATGCCGCTGATCGAGCGTCATCTCCGCTTCGCCGACGACGGCGGTGACGATGCCGGGCTCCGTCGTCACCTTGCCGACGGTGCACACGCCGCCGTGCCTCACGGCGATGTCGCGGACGGCCAGGTGCAGCTTCGACACCCCGCCCAGCGCATCCCGGCGGTGCGCCATCGGCGTGGAGCCGGAATGCGCCGCCTGCCCGGTGAACCTGATCGCGTGCCGCTCGACGCCGAACGTGCCGAGGACCGCGCCCATCGGCAGTCCCTTCGATTCCAGCACCGGCCCCTGCTCGATGTGCAGCTCGAGGTACGCGGCGGCGTGCTTCAGCTCCTTGTGCGCCTCGGTCGCGCGATCGAGGTCGATGCCGTGCGGCTTCACCGCATCGACCAGCTTTACGCCGTCGCGGTCCGTCAGGTTGCGCAGCTCGTCCGGCACGAACGCGCCGGAGACGGCGCTGGATCCGAAGAGGCTTCGCCCGAATCGCGCGCCCTCTTCATCGCACCAGTCGACCAACCGCACCGTGACGGGCGGCGGCGTCCCCTCGCTGGCGATGCGGCGGAGCACCTCGACGCCCGCGAGCAAGTTGAGGCACCCATCGAGCCATCCGCCGTTGGGCACGGAATCGATGTGCCCGCCGATGAGCAGTTCCTTGTCGCTCGCGCCCTTCAGCGTCGCCCAGAGGTTGCCGGCTTCGTCCTGGTGCACGGTGACGGGCAGGTGCGAAAGCTTCTCGCGCAGCCACTGACGGGCCTTCACCCACGTCGGCGTGAACGCGACGCGCTGCGCGCCGTTGGCGTCGCCGGTGAGTTCCCGGAGTTCCTTGAGTTCCACGATCGTCCGCTGGGGCTGGAGCATGGGCGTGATTGTAACGACGTGAGGAAGCTCGACGTGCTTGAATTCGTGGCTTGGGCGTCTGGCTCGAGCTGGTGCCGAAGACAACGCCAAGATCGCGAAGAACGCAAAGAAAACAGAACTCCATTCTCTTGTCTTCTCTTCTCTTGGCGTTCTTTGCGTTCTTTGCGATCTTGGCGTTGAATCTGAACGCAGTAGAAGCTCGGGCGAGACGCCCAAGCCACGAGAGAGAGAGAGAGAGAGGTCCTTACGCCTTCCCGCGCGTCAGCACCTTTTGCAGCACGAGGAAGATCAGCAGCAGCCCGCCGATGATGATGCGCGCCCACCAGGAGCTGATGCTGCCCTCGAAGTTCAGCGCGCTCGTGATGATCGCGAGGATCAGCACGCCGATGACGGTGCCCGTGACGGAGCCGACGCCGCCGGTGAGGAGCGTCCCGCCGATGACGACGGCGGCGATGGCGTCGAGCTCGAGGCCCACGCCGTCGGTCGCGTTGCCGGAGCCGATGGAGATCGAGTAGACGACGCCCGCCAGCGCGGCGCAGAATCCGCTGAGCGTGTAGATCGCGATCTTCGTCCGCCCGACGGGCAACCCCATGAGCACGGCCGAGTGCTCGTCGCCGCCGATGGCGTAGACGTTGCGCCCGAACGGCGTGAACATCGCCACCAGCGCCGCGATCACCGCAACGACGACGAACACCATCGCCGCGAGCGGGATCGACACGCCTTTCGCGATCGACAGGTGTACTTCCGAGAGCTGGCGGAACAGCTCGTGCGTCAGCCCGATCGAGTTCAGGCTGATCGACGACGCGATGCCGCGCGCCAGGAACAGCCCGGCCAGCGTGACGAGGAAGGGCGCGAGTTGGAAGAAGTGGATCAGGCACCCCATCACGAACCCGAGCGCGACGCCGAGCGCCAGCGCGACCCCCACCGCCGCGATCGGCGGCCAACCGTTCTTCGTGAGCGTGGCGATGAGGATGCCCGTGCAGCCGAGGACGGAACCGACGGACAGATCGATCCCGCCGGAGAGGATGACGAACGTCATCCCGATCGCGACGATGCCCAGGGGTGCGTTCTCGCGGAAGAAGTTGATGAACACACCCCACGAGAAGAAGTAGTCATAGCGCATCGCCGCCGCGATGTAGAGCAGCGCGCAGACGAAGAGCGTCGCGAGCAGCGGAATGTTCTTTGTGCGGAGGATCGATGTCATGGGTCCAAGACTCACTCCCTCTCCCCGTACTCGGGGAGAGAGTGGGGGAGAGGGGCGAGCGACGTTCCGTGACGAGCGACGTCCGATGTGGAGCGCCGCTGCCCCTCTCCCCTGCCCTCTCCCCGAGTACGGGGAGAGGGAGTT
>JBAUGM010000077.1:0-4378 GCA_049679725.1 Tepidisphaeraceae bacterium | reverse complement strand
ACATCGGGTCGATCGCGTTCTCATCCGCCGCGCCGAGTTTCGCGATCAGCGGGGTCGAGAACGCGGCGACGATCATCATCGCGCCGAGCGTGCCAAACAACGGCAAGTAGGCGATCGCGTCGTGCGCGCGCTCGCCCAGCGCGTCCGTCCACGCCCCCATCACCCACGGCCCGGTCGACGCGAACGTCCCCGCGAACAGCAGGAACAGGCCGACGACGCGCCCGCGCACGTCGGCGGGAACGCGCTCGAGCGTCGCGGCGTCGCTCACGGCGTAACTGCCGAGCTGAAACGTCTGGAACAGGCACATCACCGGCAGCACACCGGCGAGCGGCCAGAACGGGAGCGTCGCGACGACGACGCCGCCCAGCACGAGCATCGTCGAGAGCGTCGGCAGCCTGCGTCGCCCGCCGCTGAAGTAGACGAACAGCGGGTTCACGATCACGCTGACGAGCATCATCGCGCCGACGATGAACCCCGTGCGCTTCGCGTCCAGCTCGTGCGCGCGGAGCAGGTAAATGCCGACGAGCGACAGGCTCGCGACGCCCGCGAAATCGCGGCAACCCAGCACGGCCGCCAGCGCGATGACGCGCTTGCGCATCGTGGGATCGAGCGGCGGGTGTGGCGCATCGTCGGCATGCTTCCGCGGAACTTCCCGGGCCAGCAGCAGGAAGAGCAACCCCACCACGAGCCCCGCGATCCCCAGCTCGACGCACGGCCGCTGCCAGTTGGCGACGTCCATCCACTGCCACCGCGCCGACTCCGCGCGCCAGCCGGCGAATTGCGGCCCGGCGAAGAACCCCAGCCCCGCCCCGCACCCCAGAAGACCGATCGCCATGCCCGGGGCCTTCGGGAAATGCGCCGTCACGAGCGCGTTTGCTGACGGGTGGAAGAGCGTGCCAAAGAGCCCCGCGAGGACGCCGAGTGCGATGAGCATGTCGTACCGGCGCGTCAGCCCCATGAGCGTGATCGCGATCGCGTTGCCGATCAGTCCCGTCCCCAGCAACACCTTGCGATCGACGCGATCGGCGAGCACGCCCGCGCCGTAGCTGGCGAGGCAGTAGACGAGCCCGTACACCGTGACGATCAGAGAGACGGCCTGCACGCCCTTCAAGTTGAGATCCTGCACCATGAGCAGGTAGAGCGGCACGAGCATCGTCGCGTAGGCGTGCGTGAAGGCGTGGAGGAGGGTCGATAAGGCGAGCGTGGTCTTGCTGCGCGGGAACGGACCGGGATGAAACATGATCGTCTTCGGAGAAAGGGACTGCGAACATCGAACATCCAACACCGAACATCCAACATCGAAGCTAAGAACGGTGGGCGGTGGAAGAGGACACGCTTGACCGTGATTCTGAAGTGCGAATGCTCTTGACGAAGATCCGAATCAGTTGGTCCGTTTCATCGACAAGGAACTCGAGATCCGATGAGTGCGCGAGCGGGACGCGTTGAATCAATCGGAGCCATCTCAGAGATTCGCGCAGCTCTTTCAAGCAGACGCGGAGCTTGTGGACGAAGTCCGCGGGCGACTCGGCGGCCTCGGCTTCTCCATGATTCGAGAGCGGCGACGTGCCCGATCGGAGAAGTTGCCCAGCGACGTGGTTTCCCGTTCGCGTGGAAGGCAACGTTTCGACCAATCGCACCACGCGAGCCGCGTACTCGAGAAGTCGTTCTTCCAGATCAAACCTACGTCGCTCCCCGCTCTTCTTCTCTTCGATGTTCGATGTTCGGTGTTGGATGTTCGATGTTCCCATTCGTCACTCCTCCTCAACATAACGTGGCTCACCCGGCACCAACTCGTCGCGCACGGCCTGCAGCAACGCGTCCCCGTACATCTTCACCTTGTGCGGGCCCATCCCCTTGATCTGCTCGAGCCGCATGGGATTGTCCGGCGCATCCCTGGCGATGAGCTTGAGCGTGCTGTCGTGGCAGATGCAGTACGGCGGGAGCTGCCGCTGCTTCGCGAGCTGCGCGCGCGTCGCCCGCAGCCGTTCGAAGCGGCCGATGACGAGCGGATCGGTCATCGCCTCCTCCGGCTCGCGCTCGCGCAGCGCGCGGGGGTTCGTGCCCAGCGCGCGCGGGTTCGTCCCCTGCTCGCGCGACGCGCGCCGCGGGACGATGTCGATCAAGCTCGCCGGCGGGTTCTGCTCGCCCTTCATCACCGCCACGCCCGCGGCCGTCAGGTCGACGACGGGCATGAATTTTGTCCCCTCCGGGTCGCGCTGCCGCGCGAGGCCCGCTTCGAGGAGGCGGTGGATCATCGCGATGACTCTCTTGGCCGTGTGCGTGCGGAGCAGGCCGTAGACGGAGAGCTGGTCGAGGCCCCACTTGCGCGTGCGCTCAGTGTCGGCGCCGGTGAGCACTTCGGCGACGGCGCCCACGCCGAACTTGCCGCGCATCCGCGCGATGGCGGAGAGGAGCTGGCGGACGAGCGTGATCGTCTCGTCCGGGATGACGACGGCCGTCTCTTCGGCGCTGGCCTCGCCCTTCTCGCGCCGGCAGACGTCGCACTGGCAGTGATCGACATCCGCATCGTCGCCGAAGTAATCGAGGATCATCCGGCGCCGGCAGTTGTGGGTGCGGGCGTAGTGGAGGATGAGCTCAAGCTTCTGCCGCGCGTGGGCCTTCTGCTCGGCGATGATCGCGGGGTCGGAATGCTCGGGATCGGCGTCCTCGCCGATCTTGTCGATGAAGAACTCCTGCGTGTAGCGGTCCTGGTAGCTGAAGAGCATCACGCACCGCGCCGGCTGCCCGTCGCGGCCCGCGCGGCCGGCTTCCTGATAGTACGCTTCGAGCGTGCCCGGCAGATTGTAGTGAACGACGAACCGCGTATCCGGTTTGTTGATGCCCATGCCGAACGCGTTGGTCGCCACCGCGATGGCGCGCGGCGTTTCCATCCACCGCTCCTGGTTCCCCGTGCGGGCCGCGCCGTCCATGCCCGCGTGGTAGGCGAACACCGGGCGATCCGCCAGCCGCTCGCTCAGCAGCGACGTCACCGCGTCGACCGCCTTCCGCGTGGCGCAATAGACGATGCCGCTGCCGGGGTTGGCGCGGATGACCTCGAGCAGCAGCGCGTCCTTCTCGAGGACCTTCGATACGGTCCGCGATTCATACATCAGATTCGGGCGGTCGAAGCCGGTGACGACGATCGTCGGCTCGTTCAGGCCGAGGATGCGGACGATGTCGCCGCGGACGTCGTCCGTCGCCGTCGCCGTGAGGGCGATGGTCGTGGGCGCGCCGAGCCGCTTTCGCACTTCGCCGAGCCGCGAGTACTCCGGGCGAAAGTCGTGGCCCCACTGGCTGATGCAGTGGGCCTCGTCGATCGCGAAGAGCTTCGGCTTGAGCGTGGGAAGGAGCGACTGAAAGTTCGGCGCGAAGAAGCGCTCGGGGGCGACGTAGAGCAACCCTTCGAAACCGTGGTGGATCTGCGCAACCACCTCGCGCTGCTCGGCCGCGCTGAGGGAGCTGTTCAGCATCGCGGCGCTGATTCCCTCGTCGCGCAGCTGCTGAACCTGGTTCTCCATCAGCGAAATGAGCGGCGACACGACGATCGCCAGCCCGCCCGTCACCGCGGCCGGCAGTTGATAGCAGAGCGACTTGCCCGCCCCCGTGGGCATAACGCAGAGCACGTCCTTGCCGCGCAAGACATCCTCGATCACGTCCCGCTGCGCGGGGCGGAACTCGTCAAGGCCGAAGCGTTCTTGCAGGTGATCGCGCAGGTCGGGCATCGGGACGCGATTATAGCGCGTCGGCCGCCGAACGACACACAGTCGCGTCACCGCTCGCGATAGGCGTGCGCTCAAGCGCGGCGAACGGACCTATTGCTGCTTGGTCAAGAGCACCCCGCCGCGACGAGTCCACTTCAGCCAGACCCAGAAGGTCGGCAGCAAGGCGAACAGGAACGTCAGCGCCCACACGGGCAGGATCATCGTCAGCCCGTTCTTCGGGTCGTTGTTGAACGCGAAGGACGTCGCCATCAGCTTTCCGTTGCCCGGCGCCTTGCTGCTGGTGCTCCAGGTGAGCTGCCCGCTCGGCTTCGGCTCGCCGGACAGCACGGCCTTGCTGACCATGACTTTTCCATCGGTGCCCAGGAGTTGCACGCTCGTCCCGCCGTCGCGCTGGAACGTGAGCTGATCCGTCGCCTTGGCGGTGTGCACCCACCACCAGACGCTGGCGAGCAGCAGCAGGAGCGAGACGATCGTGCACCGGTTGAACAGTTTGCGCATCCTCATGCCAACGACATCTCATATGTGATGCGTGAGTGCGGGCGAGGTGGGCGGGTTGCGGAGACGATTTCGATCAAGACGGCGCGGGTGGCGCGGGGTGGGGGGCGTGCGCCGCTTAATCTGATCGTTCGGGATGAGTCCTCCGCACGGCGGGGCAG
>JBAUGM010000076.1:0-3751 GCA_049679725.1 Tepidisphaeraceae bacterium | reverse complement strand
GTCGTTGGCGTATCACGTGCCGCCGCCCGTGGCGCCGGGGCAGGACTTGGGCATGCGCGTGCTGCTGCCCGTCGGCCGCTCCGGCTGGGCGATCGCTGCCGGTTACGCCGGCCTGCTTAGCCCGCTGATCATCTTCGCGCCGCTGGCCATCCTCTTCGGCATCCTCGCGATCCGCGACATGCGAAAACATCCGGACCGTCACGGCATGGGCCGGGCGATCTTCGCGCTGGTGATGGGCACGATCGGCGTGGCGCTGGGGGCGGTCATGCTGGTTGCGGTCGTTTCGCAGCGGTGACGTGCAACCGATTCTCGCGGGTCGCAACGTTTTTGAGGTGCCTCGCAAGTCGCGCGTTGCACGTCATCCCGATGGGAGCCTTGGCGACCTGAGGGATCTCGATCTTCGAGAGTTGCTTGCGCGCCCGAGATCCTTCAGCTCGTAAAACTCGCTTCAGGATGACGTCGCTCGCGGTGACCTCACTCAGTAGCGGACCAAGCGCTCAACCCTCGCGACGTCCCCTGACCTGAGAATGCGGCGGAGTACCCGTAGAGCGGGCACGGCGGCGCGATCGTCGTATTGGAACCCAACTCACCCGCCGATGCGGCTCATCTGCTCGTTGCCGTGCTTCGAGTGGACGTCGGGCTTGAGGCGGACGCAGTCGGTCATGGCCTGGGCGAGGGCGGCGGGACGGTTCTTCGTGCTGTGCCCGTCGCGGAGGATCGGGCGGACGTCGACTTCGCCGCCTTCGAAGAGGCAGCTTCGCAGGACGCCGTTGGCGGTGAGGCGGAGGCGGTTGCAGGTGTCGCAGAAGGGGGCGGACATGGCGCTGATGAAGCCGAGACGGCCTACGGGGTCGCCGTGGGCGAGGCGGTAGACGTTCGCCGGGCCGACGCCGGACTCAGCACGGCGGTCGACGGGGAGCAGGGGGCCGAGCGCGCGCTCGATGCGGTCGCGGACTTCGGTTTCGGGGATGAAGGCATCCGCGCCGCGGTTCTGCGCGCCGCATCCGCCGGCGGGGCCGATCTCCGAGTCGTCCACTCTTTTCGTGGCTTGGGCGTCCCGCCCGAGCATCCGACCGAGCGGCTCCGCCGAAAGCTCGGGCGAGACGCCCAAGCCACGATCTGAAGTCGCGTGCATCACCGCCGCATCGCCCAGCGGCATGTACTCGATGAAGCGGACGGTGAGGCGGCGCGAAAGCGAGAGCCGCGCGAAATCGACGAACTCGTCGTCGTTCGTCCCGCGCATCGTCACGCAGTTGATCTTCAGCGATGCGAGGCCGACGGTTTCGGCGCGGTCGAGGCCGCGCATGACCGTCGCCAGGTCACCCGTGCGCGTGATGCGACGGAATCGATCCGGCTGAAGGCTGTCGATGCTCACGGTCACCCGATCCAGGCCGGCTTCCTTCAGCGGCAGCGCGAGGTCCTCCAGCGCGAATCCATTGGTCGTCAGCGAGAGGTCTTCGACACCCTCAACCCGTCGCAGCAGCCGGACCAGATCCGTGATCCCGTGCCGCACCGTCGGCTCGCCGCCGGTCAGCTTGAACCGGCGGATGCCGTGGAGTTCGATGGCGGCGCGGACGATGTCGCGGATCTCCTCGAAGCTGAGGATGTCCTCTTTCGGCAGCCAGCGGACACCTTCCTCCGGCATGCAGTAGACGCAGCGGAAGTTGCAGCGGTCGGTCACGCTGATGCGCAGCACGCGCACGGCCGAGATCGATCGCGGGCCGGTGTCGAACGCCGCGGGCGAGGGGGGTCGCGTCGGCGGCGAGATTTCGAGGATGGGCAGGCGCACCGAGGTCATTCTAGCATCTGGCGTTAGAGGAGTGGGGTTGGATTCTAGGTTGAACCGAATTGACCGGTTTTGCGTCCTCTGTAGGATTCGCGTCTTCACCTTGGTGGGTGAGACAGGCAACAGAGCGTGACACGATACACACGCCTTGAAGGAGCTCCGATGAAGATCCGACGATTCGCCGCCGCGGCCCTCGTGCTCGCGGTGGTCTTGATGTCAGCCGTGCGCGCCGACGCGCAGGTGCTGCAGAGCGTGCCCAGCGATGCGCTGCTGGTGATCAAGGTGCGCAACCTGCAGGACGTCAGCGGCAAGGTGGCGGCGCTGGCGCAGCAGCTCGGCATCGCCGGGCTCAACCCCGCGATGGCCGATCCGCTGGCGGCAGTCCAGCAGCAGTCCGGCATCGCCAATGGCCTGGATAAGAACGGCGACATGGTCATCTACGTCCCGGCTTCGCTGCTGGACAACCCGGACGTCGAGCAGAAGCCCGCCGTGGCGCTGTGGCCGGTCACCGATTACAAGGCGTTCATCGGCAACTTCGCCGACGCGAAGGAAGAGGGCGGCATCACGACGTTCACGATGAGCCAGAACCCCAGCCCGTCGTACGCCGCCAACTGGGGCAAGTACGCGGCGGTGTCGCAGACCAGGGAACTCGTCGCGAAGAAGCCGGCGACGGGGCTGACCGTGCAAGGCGTCGCCGCGAAGGAACTGGATACGAAGGATCTCACGGTCTTCTTCAACATGGTTTCCGCGCGGCCGAAGCTGCTCGCCAAGATCCAGGAGAAGCGGCCGGAGATGCTCGCGGACATGGAGAAGGAAATCGCGGCGAGCCCCAACGCGAAGTACGGCCCGCTGGCGAAGTCGGCGTTCAACCGCGCGATGGACCTCGCCGAGCAGTTCGTGAAGGAGACGAACGCCGCGACCTATGGCGTGACGCTCAACAACGAGGGCATCAACACCACCACCCTCGCCGACTTCGATCCCAAGAGCCAACTCGGCCAGCGCTTCGCGGCGCTGAAGGGCACGAACGAGTCGCTTCTCACCGGCCTGCCGGACGGGAAGTACCTCACCTTCGGCGGCGCCAAGGTCGATTCGAAGGTCGTCGGCCAACTGCTCAGCGACCTGATCGGGCCGGTGGAGGGCGAGCTCGCGAACCTTGGTGAGGACGGCAAGGTGATCGCCGACTACCTCGCCGCGCTGAAGAAATCGGTCGCCGCGACGGAAGCCTCGCGTTTCGGCATGGCGGCCCCGAACGGGCAGCTCGGGCAGGAGGCGATCATCCAGGTGATGAACCTCGCCATCGGCGACGGCGCCGCGCTGGCGGCGGCGCAGAAGGAGATGTTCGAGGCGCAGGAACAGCTCACCGGGCTGATGGGCGGCGGCAAGGTGACGTCGAAGACGACGATCACGCCCAAGGCGAAGACCGTTGCCGGCGTCGCGCTCGACAACTTCAAGAGCGAGATCAACACCGCCGACGCGCAGGGCCCCGAGGCCGCCCAGATGCAGCAGATGATGGCGATGATGTACGGCCCCGGCGGCTTGAGCGGCTACACTGGCGTCATCGACGGCAAGGTGGTCATCACCGCCATGGGCGTCAACGACGAACTGCTCGAGAAGGCGGTGACGGCGGCGAAGGCGAAGGAAGACGCGCTGGGCAAGCAAACGGGCGTGCAGGCCGTTCGCAAGCAACTGCCGCCGAATCGTCTCGCCGAGATGTTCGTCCCGCTGGACGTGGTCGTGTCGACGGGCGCGGCGTACGCGCAGCAGTTCGGCATGCCCGTGCAGATGCAGTTGCCCGCCGACCTCCCGCCGCTGGGTTTCACGGCGTCGACGGAAGGATCGGCGGTGAAAGTCGACGCGCACGTCCCCGCCCAGCTCGTCCAAAGCCTGGTGGCCGCGGGCATGCAGGTGTACATGCAGATGCAGGGCGGCGCGCAGCCGGGCGGGCCGGGCGGACTGTAGGTTTGG
>JBAUGM010000075.1:0-3546 GCA_049679725.1 Tepidisphaeraceae bacterium | reverse complement strand
CATCGAAGAACAGCCTGAGAAAAACATCCGGTCGTCGGGCGATCGCGCGGGCGACCGGCGCGGTTGTCGAGCAGCTTGAGCAACGCAAGCTCCTCTCATGGTCTCAGTTCGTCGCGATGGGCGGGCTCGCGCGAGGGCCGTGGCTTCACCTCTATGGTCCTTCGGTAGTGATCGAAAGGCCGGGTGATCCTGATGCGCATCTCGAAGTTCCATCAGTCTCACGATCGGTCCAAGAGAACCGCGCAGGCGGGGGAAGTCATGAGATCGTGATTATCACAACTCCACCCACGGGGCCCGCCATCGTGGAGTCGGCGAATGCGCTCGATTCGGTTGATGCACCCGACAAAGCGGTCGAAAAGAAGGGAGAGAAAGACCTCAAACTTCCCACCGGTACGTCTTCAAAGTCCGTGCAGGAAACCCCTGGTGGAGTTATCGAAACGATCATCGAAACCAACGAGCCTACCGGACCCATTACAGTTGGGGCGCGGGCAGCGGCGATAGGTGACTTCACCGTCGATCTGAACAAAGGCGGTAAAGACACGATTCAAGGCGGGTCGGGCAATGACTCGCTCGTGGGCCAGGGTGGTGACGACGTGCTCAACGGCAACGGCAACAATGACACGCTCCGAGGCGAGGCAGGGGCGGACACCATAATCAGCAACGACGGCATCTTCGACATCGCCGACGGGGGCTCCGATAGCGATACTGGCCCCAACGACGTTGGAATCGACACAATCATTTCCATTCCTTAGGCCGTGGAAGACGATCACCATCGAATCGGACGGCACCCCGCGGTGTCGTCCGATTCGCTCGCATTTTCCCCCGAACCTCCCTTGAAAACTTGCCGCCCCCGCTTCATATTGGACGTGGGCATCGGCTGTTCCCCTCCTATCGATCAGCCGATAACCGGGCAAACGTTCGAGACATCATGTAGATTGATCGTCGGCCAATGGACTGGCCGATAGACCGACTGTTGATCCGGCGCCCCCGTTTGGGCCGCCATCACTTCGGGCCACAGGGGCGCTGCTCGCGCGACACGCGCGTGCGTGCCTCGGCCTAAGGACGGGCTGTAACGATGGACTCCTTCCTCATCCGCGGCGGCACCCGACTCAAAGGCAAAATCGAAATCAGTGGGAGCAAGAACTCCGCCTTGCCCATCGTGGCCGCGTGCCTGATGGCGGAGGGCAAGACCACGCTCCAGGGCGTGCCGCGCCTCTCCGACATCGACTCGATGACCAAGCTCGTCGGCGAGCTCGGCTGCCACGTCTATCGCCACGATTCCGATCGCGAAGCCGTGGGCGGGGGGCCGCAGCTCAACGGGCCGCTCGACATCACCGTGCAGGATGAGAAGCAGATCGAGGCGCGATACGACATCGTCAAGACGATGCGCGCGTCCATCTGCGTGCTTGGCCCGATGCTCGCCAAGCGCGGGAAGGCGATCGTCTCGATCCCCGGCGGGTGCGCCATCGGCGACCGGCCGGTCGACCTCCACGTCCGCGGGCTCATGAAGCTCGGCGCCGAGTTCCGCACCGAAGGCGGCAACATCGTCGGCGAAGTGAAAGGCCGCCTGAAGGGCTGCCCCCTCTACCTCGGCGGGGCGCAGGGGCCGACCGTCCTGGGCACGATCAACGTCATGTGCGCCGCCGCCCTGGCGGAGGGTGAAACCGTCCTCGTCGGCGCCGCCTGCGAGCCGGAAGTCCTCGACTGCGCCGAGATGCTCATCAAGATGGGCGCGAAGATCAAAGGCCACGGCACTCCCGAGATCCGCATCGAAGGCGTCGACCGGTTGGTCGGCGTCGAGCACCGCATCATCCCCGACCGCATCGAGTGCGGCACCTTCATGATCGCCGCCGCCATCACCAACGGCGAGCTGGAGCTGAAGAACTGCAACGCGGATCACCTGATCGCGGTGTCGGATCGGTTGGAGGAAGTCGGCGTCAAGATCAGGCGCGAGAACGGCACGCTGTTCGTGAGCAGCTCGCGGCGCTTGAACCCCGTCGAGATGACGACCCAGCCGTACCCCGGCTTCCCCACGGATTTGCAGGCCCAGCTCATGGCCCTCCTGTGCCTCGGCGACGGGATGAGTGTGATCACCGAACGCATCTTCCCCGACCGTTTCCTGCACGTGGGTGAGCTGAACCGCATGGGCGGCCGGATCCGCAAGGAAGGCGCGACCGCCGTCGTGATGGGCGTGAAGGAGTTGCAGGGCGCGACCGTCATGGCGAGCGACCTGCGCGCCTCAGCGGCTTTGGTGCTGGCCGCCCTGGTCGCCAAGGGCACGACGCGGATCGACCGCGTCTACCACATCGACCGCGGGTACGAGAAGATCGAGCAGAAGCTCAACGCCGTCGGCGCTCACATCGAACGCGTGAAGGAAAAGACTGCGGCAGCCTAAAGCGCACGCGATTCTTAAAGTGGCATGGGGGGGTGACGCACGATGCGCTACCGATTGGTGTACAAGCCCGAAGCGCAACGCGAGCTGACCAAGCTGTCGCCCGATGTCTCCCGGCGGGTAACAAAGAAGCTCGATGCGATGTGCAACGACCTGGCGGGTGATGTGAAATGACTTGTTGATTACACACCGGTCTGGCGATTGCGCGTGGGCGACTGGCGTGTGCTGTTTGCGGTCGTTGGCGCGACAATCGTCGTGTACAATGTCGTTCATCGATCAGAGGCTTACGATTAGAGCGGAGGCGACGCGTGCTCAAGATCAAACGCGAAATCTGGACCAAGGATGACGGGGACCAGTTCGTCATGATGAGCCTGCGAGATTTCGAGAAGCTCCAGGACATGATCGAAGACGCTGGGCTTTCCCGGATTCTCCGCGAGTCTGTGAAACGACAGGCCAATGCGCGCACGGTTTCACATCGGGAAATGAAGCGCATGCTCAGCCTCGCCTCGCCGCGTAAGAAAAAAGCGAGCTAAAGCATCCGGGACGCGCTGGCGTCGATGACCGCGTAGTTTTCCCTCTTGCGGGCGCGTCCGTTCGCCCCATTTTTCACAAGAATCCACCCGCGATCTCCGCCGACAAATCAGGGCCGGGGGCATAAAGTTCGGGGTGATCGGTTGACGGCTATCAGCTGGCGCGGGGATCGATTGGGCGTGCGCCAGCTTGTAGCCGCGGGCGGGAGCGGCGCTCCCTTCAGCGAAAGACGGCGGGGGCCAATGCCCGAAAATGCCAATCCCGGTCGAATGCCGCGACGCTTCGACAGCCTCAGCGCGGGCAGGTCGCCACGACGGTCACAGCGCCCGGACGGCCAGAGAATGTGCCGGAATGTGCCGGAATGTTCCATCGGGCGCGAATCGACAAAACGAACCCATTTCGATCGCAGCGTGGCCTTGCCGCTTTAATGACAAGGGGTTGCATCACGCTCGTGAAACGTGCTTGAACGGAACTGAGCCAGGGGATACGGTGGTTCGTCCAGACCTGTCTTCTTCGGGAGTGATCATGCGGAACCGGCTCGTCATCGTCGCGTTGTTTGCCGTCGCCATCGCGTACTTCGCCATCGCCGCGAACCCGCCGAAGGGGGCGGGGGAGGAGGCGGG
>JBAUGM010000074.1:0-6560 GCA_049679725.1 Tepidisphaeraceae bacterium | reverse complement strand
GGATCGACGCGTGTTGGTCCGCGAAGCCGCAAGCGGCGGCGCTCGATCGGTGCGCGATGGCTGATACCACTCAGGATTGAATCGCGCGATTCCGTCATCCTGAGGTACTCCGAAGGATCTCGCGTGATCGAGCGCCAGAGATTCATCCCCGCTCGACATCCAGTCCGATATCCAGCGCCGGCGCCGAGTGCGTGATTCCCCCCACCGCGATGCGCTCGACGCCGGTGAGCGCGATCGGCCGAACCGTCTCCAGCGTCACGCCGCCGGAGGCTTCCAGCTCGACCTTGCCCTTGCGCGAGGCCTGCCCTGAGCTTGTCGAATGGGCCTGCCCTGAGCTTGTCGAAAGGGAGACGTCCCGTAACTGCACCGCCTCCGCCATGCGCGGGCAATCCATGTTGTCGAGGAGGATGACGTCGATCCCATCCACCGCCAGCACCTCGCGGAGCTGATCGAGCGTGTCCACCTCCACCTCCACCAGCCGCGACGGCGCTTCGGCACGGCTCTGCGACACGATGCGCGAGAGGAAGGTCGATAACTCGCGAGGCGGGATCGACGCCAGGTGGTTGTCCTTAATCAACAGCCCATCGTACAGCCCGATCCGGTGGTTGAACCCCCCGCCCGCGCGGACGGCATATTTCTCCAATGCCCGAAAGCCCGGCAGCGTCTTGCGTGTGTCGTAGATCTTCGCCCCCGTCCCCTCGACCCGGCGGACGAAGCGGTGCGTCTGCGTCGCCACGCCCGAGAGGTGCTGGAGGAAGTTGAGGATCACCCGCTCGGCCGACAGCAAGGGCCGCATCGGCCCGCGCAGGCGCAGCAGCGGCGTGCGGCTGGCGTCGCTGAACCGCCCCTCGATGATCTCCATGTGAAACCCGGGAATCAGCTCGACGCGCAGCCGCTCGTCGTACGCCCGGCAGATCATCTCGACCAGCGGCAACCCGCACGCCACGCCGACCGACTTCTGGATCAGCGTGCCGACGCCGATGGCGCTCTCGGGAACCAGGAGGCGCGAGGTGACGTCGTCGTCGCGGAGGTCTTCCTTCTTTGCCAGAAGGATCAGATCGCGGACTTCGTCAATCGGTGGAAAGGTGTGCATCGTCCGACTTTCCGCCGCTCTCGGTTGCTCCGGGAGCGGGCTGTGGTCATGTGAAAGGAATGGAACATCGAACATCCAACATCGAACACCCAACGCCGAAGTAAGGATTGCGTTTCGTTCGATGTTCGATGTTCGGTGTTGGATGTTCGATGTTCGCCGTTGAATCCCTCATCATTTTGCCACTCGCTTTCCACCCCGCCCCGGCGACTTCGGCTGCCAGATCTTCTGCTGACTCGCGGCGCTCTCGTCCGGGGCCCAGCCGGCGCCGCTCTTGATCGTCGGGGCGCCTTTCATCTCGTTCAGCTTGTCGCGCAACTGGGCGGCGCGCTCGAACTCGAGGTTGCGCGCGGCTTCGAGCATTTCCTCCTCCAGCAGCTTGATGATCTCCGTCTGATCGAGCTGCTCCTCGTTCGCCCGCACCGCCTCGGCGGCGACGCGGCGGGCTTTCACTTCCGTCTCGATCCCGCTGCGGATCGCGCGGACGACCGTCGCCGGCGTGATCCCATGCTCCTCGTTGTACTTCGACTGAATCGCGCGGCGGCGGTTGGTCTCGTCCATCGCGTTCCGCATCGCCGGTGTGATCGTGTCGGCGTACAGGTACACCTTCGCGTTCACGTTGCGCGCGGCGCGGCCGATCGTCTGGATCAGCGACGTTTCACTCCGTAAGAAGCCTGCCTTGTCCGCGTCGAGGATCGCGACCATCGACACTTCCGGCAGATCCAAACCCTCGCGCAGGAGGTTGATGCCGACCAGGACGTCAAAGTCGCCCTGCCGGAGGTCGCGGAGGATCTCGACGCGCTCGATCGTCTGGATCTCGCTGTGCAGGTACCGCCCGCGGATGCCGGCTTCCTGGATGTAGGCCGAGAGGTCTTCCGCGAGGCGCTTCGTGAGCGTCGTGACCAGCACGCGCTCGCCGGCTTGTGCGCGCTTCTTGATCTCGCTCAGCAGGTGCGGGACCTGGCCCTGCGCGGGGTGGACGATGATCTCCGGATCGATCAGCCCCGTCGGCCGGATCACCTGCTCGACGACCTCGCCGCCCGTCTTCTCCAGTTCGATCTTGCCCGGCGTGGCCGAGACGAAGATCGCGTTGGTGTACATCGTCTCGAACTCCTCGTACTTCAGCGGGCGGTTGTCCATGGCGCTGGGGAGCCGGAAGCCGTGGTCGACGAGCACCTCCTTGCGCGCGCGGTCGCCGTTGTACATCGCCTTGATCTGCGGCAGCGTGACGTGCGATTCGTCGACGATCAGCAGATAGTCCTTCGGGAAGTAGTCGATCAGCGTGTACGGCTTCTCGCCCGGCTTGCGGCCGTCGAGGTGGCGGGAGTAGTTCTCGATGCCGGCGCAGACGCCGACCTCCAGCATCATCTCGATGTCGTATTTCGTCCGCGCGAGCAGCCGCTGCGCTTCGAGCAGCTTGCCCTGGCCGCGGAGCTTCATGACCTGGATGTCGAGCTCGTCGCGGATGTTCTTGACCGCCTCCTGAACGCGATCTTCCGGCATCACGTAGTGGACGGCCGGGTAGATGAAGATCTGATCGTGGCTCATCAGCAGTTCGCCGGTGAGCGGGTTGATCGCGTCGATGGCGGTGATCTCGTCGCCGAAGAACTCGATGCGGTAGGCGAACTCTTCGTAGGCGGGATGGAGCTCGACGACATCGCCGCGGACGCGGAAGGTGCCGCGCTTGAAGTCGATGTCGTTGCGCGCGTATTGCAGGTCGATGAGCTTCCGCAGCATCTCGTCGCGGTCGGTCGAGACGTCCTTGCGGATCGACAGGACCGACTGTTTGTACTCTATCGGGGAACCCAACCCGAAGATGCAAGACACCGACGCGACCAGGAGCACGTCGTTGCGGCTGACGAGGTTGCTGGTGGCGCTCAGCCGCAAGCGGTCGAGATCGTCGTTGCGGGATGCGTCCTTCTCGATGTAGATGTCGCGCTGCGGGATGTACGCTTCGGGCTGGTAGTAATCGTAATAACTGACGAAGTACCCGACCGCGTTGTTCGGGAACAGCTCCTTGAACTCCTCGTAGAGCTGGGCGGCGAGCGTCTTGTTGTGGCTGATGACGAGCGTCGGGCGGTTGAGGCGCGCGATCGTGTGGGCCATCGAAAACGTCTTGCCCGATCCGGTGACGCCCATGAGCGTCTGGTACTTCTTCCCCTCGCGCACGCCCGCGGCGAGCTTGTCGATCGCCTGCGGCTGATCGCCTTCGGGCTTGAAGGGGCTGATGACTTCGAAGGGGTTGGACATCGTGGAGATGATTATAGGCTGACGCGCGCCGACATGCCCCGCCCCGTAGGGGCGAACCTTGTGTTCGCCCTTGATCAAGCGCAAGACGGGCGAAGACAAGCTTCGCCCCTACGGGGCGGGGAGCGTCGTTGACTGTGTCGTCGGCGGAGGCGGGAACAACAGGTACGGTCGGAGGGTCGCCAGCATCGACGGGCCGATGCCGCGCACGAGGAGAAGGTCTTCCGGTTCGCTGAACGCGAGGTTGCCGGGGTTCTTCGCCGTGAACGCTTCGCGGTACTCGATGATCGTCTTGGCGCGCTTCTCGCCCAGACCCGGGAGCGCGGCGAGCGATTGCCAGTCAGCCGTGTTGGGATCGATCTTGTCGGCCAGCTCGCTATATCGCGGCGAGCGCGGCGGCTGGGGATCGCTGACGTAGAGCGGGTTCAGCAGATAGCGGATGACGAGGTAAATCAGCAGGCAACCGAGCAGCGCGATGAGGACGCCGCGCTGTGAGGCGGTCCACACCTCGCTCGGGCGGCGGGTGCTCATGTGGTCGTCGTCTTAGGCTGCTTGTTCGCGTGCCACTTGTGGAAGTTCTCGCGCAGCTCCTGCAGCTTGTTGAACGACGGCCTGGGCTTGAGCATGTCGTCCATCAACCCGCCGGCGGGCACCGTGTGGCTCAGGTCGGCGAGGTTCCCCCACGCGATGCTCTCGACGTACGGCTTGCTCATCGCCAGCTTGTAGACCGCGTCCATCCACTCGGCTTGAAGCTGCGGATCCCACGGGCGGTGCCAGCGGCCGGCTTGCGCGGGGTCGAGCGTGCCGCGCGAGTTGTCGCTCGGATCGGCGGCGTAACGGGCGGGCGCGGAGACGGCCGTGAGGTAAACGGGCCGGCCCAGCGTCGAGAACTTGTCGAGCATGCAACTGAGCTGGAACAGGTCGCGCGTGAACCGGCCCTGTGTCGGGACGCCCATCTCCAGCTCGATGCCGAACGCTTCGAAGTTGATCCCCGCCTGCGCGACCATCTCCGCGTAGAGCATCGGCGGGACGCCGGTGGCGCTCTTCGCGTGATACTCGCCGAACGGTTGCGTGATCGTCACCAGTGTCTTCGCGTTGGGGAGGAGCGATTTGACTTGCGACACGAGCAGGCGTGTGAGCTCGATGATCTGCTCGAAGGTGAGCGTGAATGCCGTGTTCGTGTGCAGCCCGGCGACGACGTTCCACGCCCCCACCGCTTTGCGATAGCGCTGCACGACCTTCTGCACGTACTCGTACGCCAGCTCGCGCAGCGTGTCGAAGTCGTGCTCCCAGATGAACATCCAGTCCGGCACGTCCGTGTCCGCCAGGCTGATGAGCGGCCCGGCGATGATCGGCGTGCGCTTCTTGCTCAGGAACTCGACCCACTCGTCCACTTCATCCGTGAAGAACATCCCCTCCTGCGGCTGGAGCTGCTTCCAGCTCATCGGCAGGATCGCGTAATCGAAGTCGTTCGACAGCGTTTCCTTGTACTTCTCGTTCTGGATCTGCGAATCGACGCGACACCCAACGACGTGCTTCACGAACGCGCCCGCCTGGCGCCTCCGGTTGAGCAGCAGGTCACCGTGAAACGACGCCAGTTGCTCAGACAGGTCGATCGACATCTCCAGCGACGCATCCGCCAGCTTGGCCGCCTCTTCCGGAATGTGCAGCTTGCCCAGCGCCTCGGCCAGCATCGCCTGGCTCTCGCGGAACATGTGCGTGAACTTCTCGGCCTTGGGGAAGTCGAACAGGTTCCAGTCTTCCTGCTTCTGCACGATGCGCATCAGGCGGAAGCGGGCGAGCTCGACGTTGAGGTTGTAGGGTTTCTCGCGCGGCTGGAGGCGCGTGGTTTCGAGGTGGTACGCCCCGATCGGCCCCGCGTCCCACATGAGCGAGACGCCGACCGCGTGCTCCTCCGGGCGCTCGGCGACGAGCAGCCCGTCGTGGAACTTCACGTCCCCCGCGATCGGCACGCTCTCGGGGCCGACCACGATCGCGCCGATCGGCGTGTACGTGGTGACCCTGCTCCCCTCGCGATAAATTTCGAACTTGATCGACATACGAAGCTGTTACGCAGACCGGCGCCGCCGCCCGGGTGACGATCCCCGGGGGCATCTTAACCGAGACCGCGGCGCGCACAAACTGAACGCGGCTTCTGGCTGTAGTGGCGACGCCTGCGTCGCGGCTGACGCGCAGCGTCGGGGACGTCTTGTGGCTGCGCCACAGCCGCGACGCAGGCGTCGCCACTACAGTTTGCATTCCCATGTCGCTCGCATAGATTCCTGCCGATGGCTGACGTCCTCTTCGAAAGCGCCCTCCCCTTCCCCGTCCGACGCGGCAAGGTTCGCGACGTGTACGACCTGGGCGACGCGCTCCTGATCATCGCCACCGACCGCATCAGCGCGTTCGACTGCATCATGCCCAACGGCATCCCCGGCAAGGGGAAGATCCTCACCGCCCTGAGCCTGTTCTGGTTTGCGAAGTTCGCGGCGCAGTTCGAGAATCACCTGATCGCGACCGACGTCGATCGCTACCCCGCCAGGGTCCAGCCGTTCGCCGACCAGCTTGCGGGTCGGTCGATGTTGGTGAAGAAGGCGAGCGTCGTGCCGATCGAGTGCGTGGCGCGCGGGTATCTCGCGGGATCCGGATGGAAGGAGTACCAGCAGTCGCAAACCGTCTGCGGCGTGAAGCTCCCGCCCGGGCTGCGGCAGTGCGACAAGCTCCCCGAGCCGATCTTCACCCCCGCGACGAAAGAAGAGAGCGGCCACGACATCAATATCCCGTATGATGAAGCCGCCCGGCGCGTGGGCGAAACCATCGCCTCACAACTGCGCGACCGCACGCTGTCGCTCTACCGGCAGGCCGCCGACTACGCCGCGACGCGCGGCGTCATCATCGCGGACACGAAGTTCGAGTTCGGCGCACTCCCAGACGGCCGGCTCATCCTCATCGACGAAGTGCTCACGCCCGACTCATCCCGCTTCTGGCCCGCCGATGAATATCAGCCCGGCCGGGATCAGCCGAGCTTCGACAAACAGTTCGTGCGGAACTGGCTGGAGTCGCAGCCGTGGGACAAGACCCCGCCCGCGCCGCGGTTGCCCGACGACGTGGTCGAAGGCACGCGGCGTCGTTACGCCGAGGCGTACGAACGATTGACTGGGAAACGTTGGTCGGACGCGTGAGTGCCGACTATCCGTAGTTGCGACGCCTGCGTCGCCTCTTC
>JBAUGM010000073.1:0-11447 GCA_049679725.1 Tepidisphaeraceae bacterium | reverse complement strand
CGCAACCGCGCGGTGCGGGCGGCGTCTATGGTTGGGAAACCCCTGAACGGTCGGAAGTAAGCGATGGGCCGGCAGAAATCGCGCGACCGGGAGGACTTCAAATGCGCCTGCGCCAGATCGTAAAACTATTACGCCAAATCGCACTGCGGCCTGAAAAGCGCGGCGTATTATCGCCATCGACTTCACTTGAAACGGTGCCCGCTGTCACGGGGGCCAGGTGGTTTCCGGCGCTGCCGACCGGGCGGCGTTCGGCGACAAGGAGAACGGGTTGCGGCGAGCCCCAGTCACGCTTAACAACGAGAGCCAAGTGAACACGTTGCCCGCTCAACGATCAGCACGCTCCCCCCGCGGCAAGGACGCCGCGCGGGCGGACACTGCCGACGCGTTGGTCGAGCAGTGGGACTTCTTCGAGGTCGCGCTGAAGGGGCCGACGAGCGGCAACCCGTTCACCGATGTCGAGCTCACCGCCCGCTTCACGATGAGCGGTCAGGCCGGCGGGCAGGCGAGCGTCGACGTCGCCGGCTTCTACGATGGCGAGGGGACGTACCGCATCCGCTTCATGCCGCCGGTGCCCGGCCGATGGGAGTACGAGACGCGCAGCAACGCCGCCGACCTCGACGGCGAAACCGGCGCTATCGTCTGCACGCCCGCCGCCGCGACGAACCACGGCCCCGTGCGCGTGCGCGACACGTTTCACTTCGCCTACGCAGACGGCACGCCATACCACCCGTTCGGCACGACCTGCTACTGCTGGATCCACCAGGGCGACGCCCTGGAAGAGCAGACGCTCGCGACGCTGCGATCGTCACCGTTCAACAAGCTGCGGATGTGCATCTTCCCGAAGCGCTACTCGTTCAACGAGAACGAGCCGCCGATCTTCCCGTACGAGGGCACGGCGCCGAAGCAGTGGGATACGCTCCGCTTCAACCCCGGCTTCTTCCGCCACCTCGAGAAGCGCATCGCGCAGCTGCGCGACATGGGCATCGAGGCCGACCTGATCCTCTTCCACCCGTACGACCTCGGTCACTGGGGCTTCGACCGAATGGGCGGGCGAGCCGACGATTTGTACCTGCGGTACATCGTCGCGCGGCTGTCGGCGTTCCGGAACGTCTGGTGGTCGATGGCGAACGAGTTCGACTTCATGAAGGAGAAGACGTCGCGCGACTGGGATCGGTATTTCCAGCTCGTGCAGTCGTCCGACCCGTACGACCACCTGCGCTCGGTCCACAACGGCAAGGTCATTTACGATCACAACAAGCCGTGGGTGACGCACGCGAGCATCCAGAACGGCCTGGCCGTCGCCGACTTCGGGCGGGCGATCCTCTACCGCGACGCGTACTACAAGCCGATCGTCTTCGACGAGGTGAAGTACGAGGGGGATATCGAGCAGCGATGGGGCAACATTTCCGGCGAGGAGATGGTCCACCGCATCTGGCAGGGCACGATCTGCGGCACGTACGTCGGTCATGGCGAGACGTACATGCGCCCGGACGATGTGCTGTGGTGGAGCAAGGGCGGCACGCTGCGCGGCACGAGCCCGAAGCGCATCGCGTTCCTGCGCCAGATCGTCGAGGCCGGCCCGAGCAGGGGGCTCGACCCGATCGACAAGTGGGACGACCCCAGCGTCGCGGGCGTGGCGGGCGAGTACTACCTGATCTACTTCGGCAGGAACGCGCTGACCGAGTGGCCCTTCGACCTGTACCGCGAGGGGCTGGAGGACGGCATGGCGTTCCGCGCCGAGATCATCGACACGTGGAACATGACGATCACGCCCGTGGAGCGGACGTTCCGCGTCGTCGTGGACAGCAAGTATCGGGCGCACGCCGAGGGCAATCCGGTCATCGAGATGCCGGGCCAGCCGTGGATGGCGCTGCGCCTCCGCCGGGTAGAATAGCCCAGCATCTGGGTACGCTCTTTTGGCTTGTCATCCTGAGGTAGTCCGAAGGATCTCGCAGCGAGCGAGCGGGCCCAGACTCGTGATGCTCCACGCCGACGACTACAAGCACTACGTCGACGCCTTCAACGCCGCGGATGTTGAGATGAGCGTCAACCTCATCCCCAACGCGGCCGCTTGGGATTGGATGTCGGAGAACGTGCCGTTGTTCGCGTGTCCCGACGAGACGATCGAGCGGATCTATTACTACCGCTGGTGGACGTTTCGCAAGCACGTCAAGCAGACGCCCAAGGGCATCATCATCACCGAGTTCATCGAGCCCGTTCGCCATGCAGGGACGTACAACAGCATCAGTTGCGCGCTGGGCCACCACCTTGCCGAAGGACGGTGGATTCGCGACGGGCGGATCCTCGACGAGTACACCCGCTTCTGGTTCCGCGGCGGTGAGGATGGCGGGCCGGAGTACCGGTTCCATCGTTACAGTCAGTGGACCGCCGCGGCGATGCTCGACCGCGCTCGTGTAGCGGGCGACGACGCGCTGCTCCTCGATCTGCTCCCCGACCTCATCGCCGACTACGCGAAGTGGGAGCAAGAGAAGCGCCGCCCGGACGGGTTGTTCTGGCAGTTCGACGTGTGGGACGGGATGGAGGAGTCGATCAGCGGCTCCCGCATTCACAAGAACGCGCGGCCGACGATCAACAGTTACATGTACGCCAACGCGCTGGCGATCGCGGAGATCGCAACGATGGCGAGGAGGCCTGACGTCGCCGAGAGCTTCCGCACGAAGGCGGCGGAACTGAAGTCGCTCACGCAGGAAGCGCTGTGGGACGCGCGGGTGAAGTTCTTCAAGGCGCAGGCGGAGGAAGGGCCGCTGTCGGATGCGCGCGAAGCGATTGGCTTCATCCCGTGGTGCTTCAACCTCCCCGATCCGGGGCGCGAGGACGCGTGGGCGCAGTTTATCGATCCGCAGGGCTTCTGGGCGCCGATGGGCCTGACCACCGCCGAGCGCCGCCACCCGCGATTCCGGTCGCACGGTGTCGGCAAGTGCGAGTGGGATGGCGCGGTCTGGCCCTTCGCGACGTCGCAGACGCTGGTCGCGCTCGCCAATGTCCTCCGCCATTACGATCAGCGCCACGTCACGAAGCGACACTACCTCGACGCGATGCACGTCTACGCGCTCGCCCACCAGCGCGATGGAGAGCCTTACATCGGCGAGTATCATGACGAAGTGACCGGCGAGTGGCTCAAGGGCGATAACCAGCGCAGCCGCTGCTACAACCATTCGACCTTCGCCGACCTGGTCATCGCCGGCCTCGTCGGCCTCTGCCCGCGCGGCGACAGCACGATCGACGTCCACCCGCTGCTCCCGGCCGATACGTGGGATTGGTTCTGCGTCGACAACGTTCCGTATCATGGCCGAACGCTGACGATCGCCTGGGACCGCACCGGCGCGAAGTACGGGCGCGGCCCGGGCCTGAGCATCGCCATCGGCGGACGGCGCGTCGCGACCTCGCCCGACCTCGGGCCTCTCCGGGCGGAGCTGAACTGATGCGATCGATCGCGCTGATCCTCCCACTGCTGTTCGCCCACTCGGCGCTCGGTCAGACGCGACCGGCAGCGCAGCCCGCGGTTGCGCAGGGAAAGGACGGGCGGCTCGTGTACGCGACCGACGATCAAGGCAACCGCGTCATCGACTTTTCCCACTGCGGCTACATGGGCGGCGACGTCGAGATCCCGATCGCGCCCGTGCGCATCGTCGTCCCCCCGAAAGACGGCGACGCCACCGTCCGAATCCAGACGGCGATCGATCATGTCGCCTCGCTCCCGGTGGACGAGCGCGGCATCCGTGGCGCCGTGCTGCTTCAGCGGGGGCGTTACGACGTCGCCGGCGCGCTGAGGATCAACGTCGCCGGCGTCGTCCTCCGCGGCAGCGGGATCGGCGCGGGCGAGAACGGCACCACGATCGTCGCCACGGGCCACGACCGCCGGACGCTGATCACGATCGCGGGGAAGGGTGAGCGCGCGATCGACGAGTCGGCAATCGAGATCACCGATCCGTACGTTCCCGTCCACTCCACGCGCTTCAAAGTTGCGAACGCCGGCACGTTCAAGGCCGGCGACGCCGTCGTCATCCGCCGGCCCTGCACCGCGGAGTGGATCAAGGCCCTCGGCATGGACTACATGGGCGGTGATCGGCACGGCTTCACGTGGAAGCCCGGATCGCGCGAGCTGCTGTGGGACCGAACCATCGTGAAGGTGCAGGGGGACGAGGTTTCCATCGACGCGCCGCTTACGACCGCCCTCGAATCGCAGTTCGGCGGTGGCACGATCGCGACGGCTGCGTGGCCGGGGCGCATCGCGCAGGTGGGCGTCGAGAACCTCCGGCTCGAATCGACGTTCGATGCGTCGAACCCCAAGGACGAGAACCACTCGTGGATCGCGGTCACGATCGACGCCGCCGCCGACGCGTGGGTGCGGCAGGTGACGTTCGCCCACTTCGCCGGCGGCGCGGTTCACGTCGGCGATGGATGCCGGCGCGTCACGGTGGAGGACTGCAAGTCGCTCGCGCCCATCTCCGAGATCGGCGGGCACCGTCGTCACACGTTCCACACCACGGGGCAGCAGACGCTGTTCCAACGATGCTACTCCGAGCAGGGTCGGCACGACTTCGCCGTTGGTTTCTGCTCGCCGGGGCCGAACGCGTTCGTGCAGTGTGAGGCGATCGAAGCGCTGGATGACTCGGGCCCGATCGACAGTTGGGCGGCGGGCGTGCTGTACGACAACGTCCGCATCGACGGCAATGCGATCACGCTCGGCGACCGTCGTTACCAGGCCCAGGGCGCCGGTTGGTCGGCGGCGAACTCGATGCTCTGGCAATGCCACGCCGCGCTGATTCGCTGCTTCGCGCCAAGGGCGGCGAATAACTGGGCGATCGGCTGCTGGGGGACGTTCGACGGCAACGGCGTGTTTCAGCAGTCGAACGAATCCGTCCGCCCGGACAGCCTCTACCACGCGCAGCTCGCCGACCGCATCGGTCCGACGGCGATGGACCGCGCCGACTGGATGAGCGCCGGCGGCGATCCATCAAGCAGCCCCACGATCGCGGAGGCGGCTGAGAACATCGCTGCGTCCGTCGGTCCGGGCCCGCAACTGTCGGTGTGGATCGACGGGGCGGCCAGGCGTCGACCGATCCCCATCGATGCCGCGGGCGCCAAGACGATCGACGAGATTCGCCTGCCGCACATCGTCGCGATGATGCCCGAGCCGCGCACGATCGCGATCAAGGACGGCATCATCGTCATCGGCGACGCGCCGCTCACGGGCGGCCGGCAGTCGGTCATGTGGTGGCGCGGCAGCATCCGCCCGGCGGAGGCGGCGAAGATGGAGCCGTCGCTCACGCGCTTCGCCCCCGGCCGGATCGGCCTCGGTCTCACCGACGATCTGCTCGGGCTGGCGAACGCGATGGTGAAATCCGGTAAGGTCGCGATCGACCACAACCACGGCCTCTGGTACGACCGCCGGCGCGACGACCACGAGCGCGTCCGCCGCATGACCGGCGACGTCTGGCCGCCGTTCTTCGAGCAGCCCTTCGCGCGCAGCGGGCAGGGGCTCGCATGGGATGGGCTGACAAAATACGACCTCACGAAGTACAACCCGTGGTACTTCGATCGTCTCCGCGAGTTCGTTCGGCTGGGCGAAGTGAAGGGGCTCGTTCTCCTCCATCACCACTACTTCCAGCACAACCTCCTCGAGGCCGGCGCGCACTGGGCCGACTCCCCGTGGCGCAGCGCGAACAACGTCAACGACACCGGCTTCCCCGAGCCCCCGCCGTACGCCGGCGACAAGCGGATCTTCATGGCCGAGCAGTTCTACGACGTGACGAACACCAGGCGCCGCGAGCTGCACCGCGCGTTCATCCGCAAGTGCCTCGACAACCACGCCGACCAGCGCAACGTCATTCATCTGACGAGCGCGGAGTACACCGGCCCGCTCCACTTCATGCAGTTCTGGCTCGATTGCGTCAGCGAGTGGGAGAAGGAAACCGGCAAGCACCCGCTGATCGCACTGAGCGCGACGAAGGACGTGCAGGATGCAATCCTCGAGGACGCCGAGCGGGCGAAGGTCGTCGACGCGATAGACATCCGCTACTGGTGGTACCGCAAGGACGGCACGCTCTATGCTCCCCAGGGCGGCCAGAACCTCGCGCCGCGCCAGCACGCGCGTCAGGGCAAGCCCGGCGGCAGCTCGGCGGAGCAGGTTGAGCGGGCGGTGGGCGAGTATCGGTCGAAGTATCCCGACAAGGCGGTCATCTACTCCGCCGACGGGTTCGACCGCTTCGGCGCGGCGGCGGCGAAGGCGGGCGGGTCGTTGGCGCAGGTGAAATGAGCGAGATGCAGAGTCAATCATCGCAAGTTGCGAAGCCGATCCCGCTCGGCCGGGCGCGCTGGACGCGCGGCTTTTGGGCCGAGCGGTTCGCGACCTGCCGCGACGCGACGATCCCGTCGATGGGCAAGCTCATGGCCGAGGACGAGCGCGTGCGCTGGCTCGGCAACTTTGAGGTCGCCAACGGATCCGCCGAGGGCCGCCACCGCGGGCCGCGCTGGAACGACGGCGACTTCTACAAGTGGCTGGAAGCCGCGGCCTCGCTGCTCGCGTTCGAGAAGGAGGAGAAGCTCTCGGCCCAGATCGACTCCGCCTTCGCGCTGATCGCGAAGACGCAGGAGCCCGACGGATACATCCACACCGACGTGCAGATCGCCCGGCGCGCCGGCCAGGACGTGCCGCGCTTCGGCAATCCCATGGACTTCGAGATGTACAACATGGGGCATCTCATCACCGCCGGGTGTGTGCATCACGCCGCGACGGGCAAGACGAACCTCCTTGCCGCGGCGCGGAAGGCGGCCGATTACCTCGCCAGGGAGTTTGCAAACCCCACGGCCGCGCAAGCGCGTCATGGCATATGCCCGTCCCACCTGATGGCGCTGATCGACCTGTATCGCCTCACCAACGAACCGAGATACCGTGACCTTGCAAAGAAGCTGCTCGACATGCGCGACCTCGTCGAGCAGGGCGACGACGACAACCAGGATCGCGTACCGCTGCGGAAGGAAACCCGCGCCGCCGGCCACGCCGTGCGCGGGACGTACCTGTGGGCCGGCGCAGCCGACGCCTGCGCGGAGACGGGCGACGCGACGCTGCGCCAGCCGCTCGAGCGAATCTGGAACGACCTCGTCACGAAGAAGCTCTACATCACCGGCGGCTGCGGCGCGCTCTTCGACGGCGCATCCCCCGACGGCGCGGCCGACCAGTTGAGCATCACCCGCGTCCACCAGGCGTTCGGGCGAAACTATCAGCTTCCGCAGAGCACCGCGCACAACGAAACCTGCGCCGCCATCGGTAACGTGCTGTGGAACTGGCGGATGTTCCAGATCAGCGGCGAGGCGAAGTACGGCGACGTGATCGAGCAGGCGCTGCTCAACAGCGTGCTGGCCGGCGTGAGCCTCGACGGGACGAGCTACTTCTACACGAACACGCTGCGCCGACTCGACCCGATGCCGGTCGAGCTGCGCTGGCCGCAGGCGCGCAAGAAGACGCTCGGCTGCTTCTGCTGCCCGCCGAACGTCGCGCGGACGGTGGCGCAGTCAAGCCAGTACGCCTATGCGAAGTCCGATCGTGGCGTCTACGTCGTGCTGTATGGCGCTAGCCGATTGCAGACGGACGAGATCGCGCTGACGCAGGAAACGGACTACCCGTGGGACGGGCGGGTGCGGATCACGGTTGACGCGGCGCCGAAAGAGGAGCTGTCCATCTTCCTTCGCATCCCCGGGTGGGCGAAGGAGGCAACAGTCCGCGCGAACAACTCCCCAGAGCCGGCCCGTCCCCGGGCCGGTCAATTCCACGAGATCCGACGGGTCTGGAAGTCCGGCGATGTGATCGAGCTCGACCTGCCGATGCCCGTGCGGATCATCGAAGCGAACCCGCTTGTCGAAGAGTCGCGCAACCATGCCGCCGTCATGCGCGGGCCGCTGGTGTACTGCCTCGAATCGACCGACCTGCCCGCCGGCGTGCGCGTGCTGGACGTGCTGCTGCCGCGCGACGTGAAGCTCTCGCCCCGCGCAACCGGCGAGTTGGCCGGCGCGACCGTGCTCGAAGGCAAGGGGCTCGCGGCGCCGCGCACGGACTGGTCCGGCCAACTCTATCGCGACCTGTCACCCGCTTCGCCGCGCGAGTTCCACCTCGTGCTGATCCCGTACTACGCCTGGGACAACCGCGGCGATTCCGAGATGACCGTCTGGCTGCCGCTGGCGTGAACGCTACGCGGGAGGGCAAGGCTCCCGCCGAGCCGTTTTGCGTTTGACGAGGAAGAAGAGGTCAAGATGAAGCAAATCGCACTCGCCCTGACGATACTGTTCGCGTCGCTGGCATCGGCCGCACAGGATGCGAAGGACCTGACGCTCTGGTACGCCCAGCCCGCGCCGCTGGAGAAGGGCTGGAAGTACCCCCCGAAGCCCGAGCAGCAGACGAAAGGCTGGCTCGAAGCCCTCCCCGTCGGCTCCGGCCGGCTTGGCGCGATGGTGTTCGGCGGCGTCGGCGAAGAGCGCATCCAGTTCAACGAGGACACGCTCTGGACCGGCAAGCCGCGCGATTACGTGCGCGACGGCGCGCGCGCCCACCTCGACGAGATCCGCAAGGGCGCGTTCGCCAACCTGGCCGACGGGTCGCCGGAAGAGAAGGCACTGAACAAGCTCGCTAAGGAGAACTTCCTCAGCGATCCGATTCGCCAGAAGGCGTATCAGCCGATGGGCGATCTCCGCCTGACCTTCCCCGGCCACGAGAAGTTCACCGACTACCGCCGCGAGCTCGACCTCGATTCGGCGATTGCGCGCGTGACCTACAAGGTTGATGGCGTGACGTACACACGCGAGGTGTTCGCGAGCTACCCCGACAACGTCATCGTGGTGCACGTGCGGGCCGATAAGCCCGGCAGCGTCAGTTTCTCTGCAAAGCTCGACTCGCCCCACCGGAAACATACGGCGAGGGTGATCCCCGACGACGTGCTTGTTCTGTCGGGCGAGGTTACCGATCCCGTCGCGCCTGACGATCCCGGCCTCAAATTCGAGGCGCGCGCGTTGATCGTCGAGCAGGGCGGCACGCACGGTTACGAGGGCGACGTGGTGACGGTCGAGCACGCGGATGAGGCCACCGTGACCTTGGTCGCCGCGACCAGCTTCGTCAGCTTTCAAGACATCAGTGCCGATCCGTCCGCGCGGTGTGAAGCGTACATGCGCGCTCTCGAGTACAAGACCACGCTCCGCGAAGCACACGTCGCCGATCACCAGAAGCTCTACCGCCGCGTGAAGCTCGACCTGGGCACCAGCGACCGCGCCAACTTGCCGACCGATGACCGGCTACGGCGCGTGAACGAGGCGTCCAAGGCCATCGCCGGCGGACAAAAGGAGAAGCCGAAGGCCGACGCGCTGCCCGCCGAGGGGCTCGACGCCGATCCGGCGCTGGCGGCGCTGTTCTTCCAGTACGGCCGATACCTGCTCATCGCCTCCAGCCGCCCCGGCACGCAGGCGGCCAATCTTCAGGGTGTCTGGAACGAACTGCTCAACCCGCCGTGGGAGAGCAAGTACACGACGAACATCAATTTCGAGATGAACTACTGGCCCGCGGAGCTGACGAACCTCTCCGAGTGCCACGAGCCGCTGTTCGATGTCGTAGACGACCTGCGCATCAGCGGCGCCCGCACCGCCGAGAAGCTCTACGGTTGCCGCGGCTGGGTGCTCCACCACAACACCGACCTCTGGCGCGGCAGCGCGCCGATCAACAACGTCGACGGCCTCTGGCCGACGGGCGCGGCGTGGCTCTCTCACCACCTGTGGGACCATTACCTCTACACGGGCGACAAGGCGTTCCTCTCGCAGCGCGCGTACCCGGCGATGAAGGAGGCGTGCCAGTTCTTCCTCGACTTCCTCATCGAAGATCCGAAGACCGGCTACCTCGTGACGAACCCGTCCCACTCGCCCGAGCTGCACGCCGACAAGCGCGCGCTGCTCACGTACGGGCCGACGATGGACAACCAGCTCATTCGATCGTTGTTCAGCTACACGATCGAGGCGTCACAGATCCTCGGCGGCGTCGACTCGGACTTCGTTCAGAAGCTCGACGCGACGCGCAAACGCCTGCCGCCGAACCAGGTCGGCCGGCACGGGCAGTTGCAGGAGTGGATCCAGGACTGGGACAAGCCGGACGACAACCATCGCCACATGTCGCCGCTGTGGGGTCTGTATCCGGGCTGGGATCTCACGCCCGCCGACCCGAAGGTGTACGATGCGGCGAAGAAACTCCTGAAATGGCGCGGCGACGGCAGCACCGGCTGGAGCTTCGCCTGGCGCATCCCGCTGTGGGCGCGCGTCGGCGACGGCGACTATGCGTACCGCCAGCTCCACCTTCAGCTCGCCAAGCGCACGCTGCCGAACCTGTTCGACTTGTGCGGCCCGTTCCAGATTGACGGCAACTTCGGCGCGACCGCGGGCGTCGCGGAGATGCTCCTGCAGAGCCATCTGCGCCCGTCGGATGACAGGAACCTGTTCCAGCTCGACCTCCTTCCCGCGCTACCCGAGGCGTGGCCAAAGGGATCAGTTGAGGGCCTGTGCGCGCGCGGCGGGTTCGACGTCGACCTCGCCTGGTCCGACGGCATGGTGACGAAGGCGACGATCAGGTCGAAGCTCGGCAACCCGTGCCGGCTGCGCGTCGGTGAGCGGACGATCGACCTGAAGACGGAGGAGGGGAAGACCTATGCGTTCGACGGGGTGTTGAAGTCTCCCTAAAGCGCAACGATGTCATCCTGAGGTACTCCGAAGGATCTAGCAGCGAACGTGATGGCCCTGACGCTCTAGCCAGATCCTTCGGAGTACCTCAGGATGACGAATTCAGAGGAATGTGTCGCAAGAGATTCCGATCATCACCGAAGGCCCGGAGCAGTCGCGGCTCGATCCGACCCGCGCCGACGGCGGCCTGCTGCCCGCAGTTGGCGTGCAGAGCTACCAGGTCTTCCGCGCTTCCCCGGACGTCCCCGAACTCACCGACGGCAAGGGCTGGACCTACCACCACCACGTTGACATGGCCTGCTGGAGGGGCCGGTTGTACGTCGGGTGGAACAGCTGCGAGCGGGATGAAGACGTTTGGCCGTCGCGGGAGCTGTTCGCGACGTCGATCGACGGGCGGACGTGGACCGATCCCGTCGAGCTGTTCCCGCAGGGCGTGTCGACGCCGCTGCGGATGTACTTCTACCACGCGTCCAACGGGCGGATGCTCGCGATCGCGGGGATGCGGATGAGCACCGATGACACGAGCGAGGACCGCAAGGGACCGCGCGTCGTCCGCGCGATCCGCGCGGATCACACGCTGGGCGACGTCTATGTGCTCGTTTCGCGAAAGGCTGACTCCCTCGCCCCGTACTCGGGGAGAGGGCAGGGGAGAGGGGGCAGCGCAGACGCCGGTTTCGGTGCAGACGACGCTCGCTCCGCCGCCGGCCCCTCTCCCCAAC
>JBAUGM010000072.1:0-1827 GCA_049679725.1 Tepidisphaeraceae bacterium | reverse complement strand
ACAGGTTTCGCGCCAAGTGATCGTAGCAAATTCCACCCAGTCGCTCGCTCGACCCGCGAGGGTGATTTCGGGTGCGAACGACTCTCGACGTTCGAAATCACCCTCGCCCCAGCCCCCCCTGCCCTCTCCCGGAGTACGTTTCGACTGCGCTCAACGCAGGCCGGGCGAGGGGGCAAGAGCAATCACGCCGCCTTCGGCAGTTCCAGGGTCGTCTGGCTCGCGGGGCGGACGCGGTTGATGCCGTCGAGGGCGGCGACTTTGTAGCACTCCGCCAGCGTCGGGTAGTTGAAAACCGACTCCACGAAGTAATCGATCGGCAACCCCGCGGCCATCACGGTTTGGCCGATGTGGATCAACTCGGTCGCGCCGGTGCCGATGGCGTGAACGCCCAGCAAGCGACGGCTATCGGGATGGAACAGAAGCTTCAACAATCCGTGCGGATCGGCGATGAGCTGCCCGCGCGCGATCTCGCGGTAGCGCGCGATGCCGACTTCGTACGGCGTGTTCGACGCCGTCAGCGCCTGCTCCGTCTGACCGACCATGCTGATCTCCGGGATCGTGTAGATCCCGTAGGGAAAGAGCGGGCTGACGGCCTCGGTCAGCTGGTGGAACATGTGCCCGGCGGCCAGCCGGCCCTGCTCCATGCTCGTCGCGGCCAGCGCCGGGAAACCGATCACGTCGCCGGCGGCGTAGATGTGCGGGACATCCGTCTGGTACGTCTCGTTGACCTTCAGCCGCCCGCGGTTGTCGGCGGTCAAACCGGCGGCGGGGAGGTTCAACCCCTCCGTCGCGCCCTGCCGGCCGATCGCGTAGAGCAGCGTCTGGGCGCTGCACTTTTTACGGCTCTTGAGCGTCGCCTCGACTTGGCCGTCGACAAGATCGATGTGGTCGACCGATTCCGCCAGGCGCAGCCGAATTCCCATGTCGCGCAACCGGAACTGGAGCGATTCGCCCAACTCGTCGTCGACGAACTCGAGCAGGCGCGGGCGCGATTCGACGAGGGTCACGTGCACGCCCGTCGCCGCCAGCATGCAGGCGTACTCCACGCCGATCACCCCGCCGCCCACGATGATCATGCTCTTGGGCAGCTCGGCGAGCTTGAGCAGCTCGTTGGAGTCGATGACCTTGCCCGGCGTGAACGGGACGTTCGCCGGGCGCGCCGGCTCGGTGCCGACGGCGATGAGGATGTGTTTCGCCTTGACCTCGTAGGAGTCGGCGGCGCCGTCGCCGTCGATATCGTGGTTGCTCGTGACGCGGAGCGTGTTCGGGTCGACGAACGACGCGGTGCCGAACAGCATGTTCACGCCGTTGCGGCTCATCTGGCTGCGGATGACGTCCACTTCCGTCTGCACGACGTGCCGGCAGCGGTAGAGCAGGTCGGACATCGTGATGTTCTGCTTGACGGCGTAGGCGTTGCCGTAGACCGCGCGCTCGCGGATGCCGGTGAGGTGCAGCACGGCTTCGCGGATGGCCTTGGACGGGATGGTGCCCGTGTGGATGCAGACGCCGCCCACGAGGTGTTCGCGCTCGATCAGCGCGACACGCTTGCCGAGCTTGGCCGCGTTGAGCGCCGCCTTCTGCCCGGCGGGGCCGGAACCGATCACAACGAGGTCGTAGGCGGGTTGCGACATAGGGGTACGCCGTCTGTATCGGTTAGGCACAGGTCAGGATTAACCGCGCAGGGGGATTATTGGCCGTCGTGAAATTGAATTTGGACGGACAAGCCTCGGCGGGGATACTGGGACGCCATGCGAGATACCACCCTCGACGTTCGCCCCCTCCGGATTGCGCTGTTGTTGACGTTCTCGCTGGCGCTCGCCGCCGCGG
>JBAUGM010000071.1:0-9041 GCA_049679725.1 Tepidisphaeraceae bacterium | reverse complement strand
CGCCAGAACCCGGCCGCCGGGGCGGCGGCGGCGCGGGCACGCGCGAGGACGCGAGAAGGTCGGGAAACGCCGGAATGGGAACGCGACGACGATGAAGACTAGCGCCACGGGAAAGGGGACATCCAGGAGACATCCAGAATATCCCTTGGTGCCGCTTGTACACTACAGAAACGCGCGGCGGGATAATTCTGAACGTCCCCTGGACCCCCCTTTTCCCAGTGGATGAGCCCGCTCCGCTTACCTCTTTTCACTCGCTGCGGGGGCAGCAGGGTGCGGCGAACACATCAAGACAAATAGTTCCATGGATCAGGTTGACGGCGGGGCAAAACGCCTGAACAATTCAGGGCGTCAGGCACGTCTGTGGGTACAGCGACAGTGGGTGCATTTCTGGTCCAGACGGAGCGGCAGTTGAGTAGTTTCAAGGAAGGGAATCACCATGTGGGACGGGAAATTGACGGGTCCATCCGTCGGGATGGAAGCGCTTGAGGTGCGCCGGCATTTCGCGGCGAATCTGCCGTCGGGGTTCAGGGAAGTGCAGGTCGTCACCGGCCTGCCCGAAGTCACGTCGATGGACTTCTCCCCGGACGGTCGGCTCTTCATCACCGAGTTGGACGGCAGCGTCCGGGTCGTCAAGAACGGGCAGAAGCTGGCCACGCCGTTCCTCCAGCTCAACGTCGACCGCTACAACAACCGCGGCCTGATCGGCATCGAGTTCGATCCGAACTTCGCCGTCAACCGCTACGTCTACGTCTTCTACTCCACGCCCGATCCGAGCAACCCGGACGTCGTCGACAACAACTCGGTCAACCGCGTCAGCCGGTTCCGCGCGAGCAACACGAACAAGGACGTCTACGAGACGGGCAGCGAAGTCGTGCTGCTCAACAACATCCCCAACGACCTGGGCGGCCACAACGGCGGCGCCATGCACTTCGGCAAAGATGGGATGCTCTATGTCACCACGGGGGAGACGGGCATCTCCACCTACGCGCAGGACCTCAATAGCCTCGCGGGCAAGATCCTGCGCCTCAACGTCAAGAACTACCCGAACAGCATCATCCCCTCCGACAACCCGTTCGTCGGACAGTCCGGCAGGCGGCCGGAGATCTGGGCGTACGGCCTGCGCCACCCGTACACGGCCGCGATCCACCCCGTCACCGGCCAATACTTCGCCAACGATGTCGGCTCGGACAAGTGGGAAGAGATCAACGAGATCCAGAAAGGGAAGAACTACGGCTGGAACAAGGTCGAGGGCAACAGCAGCAACAGCGCATACAAGAACCCGATTTATCAGTACAGCCACAACGGCTCCGGCGCCGCGATCGTCGGCAGCACGTTCTACACCGCAAATCAGTTCCCCACGAGCTACCAGGACCAATACTTCTTCGCCGACTTCGAGGACGGCTGGGTCAAGGTGCTGAACCCGGCGACCAAGGCCGTCACCAACTTCGCGACGAACCTCAAGGCGCCGGTCGACCTGGACGTCGGCCCCGACGGCGCGCTCTATTACCTGGCGTACAACGACCGCTACAGCACGACCGCCAACCGCAGCGTCTACAAGTTCGAGTACGTCGGCGAGGGCAACCGCGCGCCGTCGGCGGAGTACGCCGTCAACCCGACCAGCGGCACCGCGCCGCTGGCCGTCACCTTCGACGCCTCCGAAAGCTCCGATCCCGACGGCGATCCGCTCACGTACTTCTGGGACTTCGGCGACGGCGCCACCTCCACCGAGATGATCGTCACCCACACCTACGAGTCGGCCGGCGTCTTCCAGCCGACGCTCGTCGCCACCGATTCGGGCGGACTGTTCGACCACGACACGCTGCCGACGATCAACGCGAACAACTCGGTGCCCACCGGCACGATCACGCTCCCAGCCACCGGCACGACCTACCGCGCCGGCGACACCATCGCCTTCGCCGGCGCCGGCGCCGACCCTGAAGACGGCACGCTCGGCAACAGCAGCTTCTCCTGGTCCGTGCGCTTGTTCCACAACACGCACGCGCACCCATTCCTCACGTTCAACAACACCCAGGCCGACTCGTTCACGATCCCCAACCCGCCGGACGAAGTGGAAGCGAACCAGTGGTACCGCATCATGCTGACCGTCACTGATAGCGCGGGCGGAACGCACAGCTCCTTCGTCGACGTCACGCCGCTCACCTCCGTCGTGACGCTCGGCACGAACGTGCCGGGGCTCAACGTCGAACTCGACGGGCAGGCCGTGCCGGACGGAACGGCGTTCACCGGCGTGGAAAACGCGATCCGCACGATCGGCGCAGCGGCGATCCAGGTGCTCGATGGCAGGTGGTACCAGTTCGAATCCTGGTCGGATGGGGGCGCCGCCCAGCATCCGATCAATACGCCGATCGACGATGGCTCCTACACCGCCAACTACGTCGAGATCCCCGTGCCGGAGTCGGCGACGATTCCCGCGTCGGGCGACACCTACGTCCGCGACGGCGCCAGCGCATCGTTGAACTTCGGCGACGGCATCGAGCTGATCGCGAAGAAGTCCCCCACCGCCGGCAACAGCCGCGAGGTCTTCATCAAGTTCGACACGACCGGCGCCCTGGCGAGCGGCCTGGCGAAGGTCCGCTTGTTCGGCCAGCTCGGGAACCTGACCGGCGCCGTGAAGGACGTGCCCGTCGGCATCTACCCGGTCTCGGACACGAGTTGGGACGAGGAGGCGCTCACGTACAGCACGCGCCCCACCGCCGGGTCGCTCATCGCGACGACGACGATCAGGCAGGGCGCGGGCCAGTGGTACGAGTGGGACGTGAGCAACTACGTCAACGCCGAGAAGGCGGCGGGACGCGAGGTCGTCGGCTTCGTCCTCCGCGGGACGACGAACACCGATCCCATGGCCGTCTTCGGCTCCGACGAGTCCGCCAACCGCCCCGAGCTGGTGCTCGCGCCCAGGCCGCCGAGCCAGGACGTCTTGCTGGCGCCGACCGCCGACGGCACGGTCCGCAACGGCACGCACGGCAACACGAACTTCGGCAACGACTTCACGCTCGACGCGAAGAAGTCGTCCACGAGTGGCAACACGCGCGAGGCGTACCTCAAGTTCGACCTCGCCGCCGTCGCCACGATCAGCACCGCCAAGCTCCGTCTCCGCGGCTGGCTGACCAATGTCATCGACAGCACGAGCCCCGTCGTCGGCATCTACAGCGCCGCAAACACGAGTTGGACCGAGTCCGGCCTCACCTACAACAACCGCCCAGCCACCGGCGGCGCCGCCCTGGCCACCAGGACGATCTCCGGCTCGGCCGGCGCGTGGTACGAGTTCGACCTGACGGCATTCCTCCAGGCCGAGAAAGCCGCCGGGCGAAACGAGGTCACCCTGGTGATCAAGACGCAATCGAACAGCAACCCCATGGCCCAGTTCAACAGCGGCGAGGCGTCGACGAACGGGCCGGAGTTGTTTGTGCAGACGTAGCGACGCTCAGACAACGAGACACCAAGCGGCGGGGTCGCTTCAGCGACCCCGCCTTTTTCGTTTGCCGGTTCCGTCGGAGGAATGTATATTCATTGTATATCCGAACGAACCGGAGGTAGGATGCCAACGACTGTCCAGAAGTGGGGAAACAGCCTGGGAATCCGCATTCCCAAGAGCGTCGCCGAGCAGGTGGACCTGCGCACCGGCACGGAGGTCGAGTTCGACACCTCGGGCGGCGTCCTGACCGTCCGCCCGCGCGCCCGCCGGCCCCGCCGGCACACGCTGGCGTCCCTCCTGGCCAAGGCGAAGGGCCCCAGCCCCCATCGCAAGCTCGCGCGTGACGCGAGCGTCGGCCGGGAGTTGCTGTGAGCTACCGCGCCTACGCGCCAAAGCGCGGCGATCTCGTCCACATGAACTTCTCACCCTCCGCCGGTCACGAGATGGCCGAGCGGCATTACGCGCTGGTCCTCAGCGCGTCGAGCTACAACCGCAAGAGCCGCATGGCCGTCGTTTGCGCCATCACCAGCCGCGCGCGAGGTTGGCCGTTCGAAGTGACCCTCCCCGCCGGCATTCTGCCGCCGAAAGCGGGCGTCGGTTCCGTACCGAGCGTGATCGTCGCCGACGCCGTTCGACAGGTAGACTACCGCGAGCGCGAGATGGCTTTCGTGGCAGACGCGCCGCGGCCGGTGTTGGAAGAAGTGCTCGACAAGCTGTTCGCGGTGCTGGAGGAGGATTGAACAGATGCGATCACGGCGACTTTGCACGGGCGCATACGCGCGCACATTCCTTCAGGTTGTGAGCGGCGCACTCTGCGCCACTTGCGTAACCAGCAACTGGCGCACGCGAGGCGATACTGCCGTCCCGCACTCGGGGCAGACGCCCGACACGTTGCCGGTCAGCTCGTAGCCGCACTGCTCGCAGAGCAGCCCATCTCCACCAAAGACCAGCGAGCGCGCGTACTTTTTCCAGATCACGCGTGTGCTCGCGAATCTGTCGCCGGCGCGGTAGCCCTTGTTCAACTGGATCGCGAGCACGACGATCACGCCCAAACCCGCGATGTGGCCGACGAAGGGGACCTGCCCGATCAGCAGGATCGCATTGCGCTTGAACGACTGGCCAAATGAGATGGGTTGCCCGCTCTGTTCGTCCAGCACCAGCACGCCCGTCAACCGCTTGCCGGGCGACTGCCCGCCGAAGCCGTCCTTCATGATGAACACGCAGGCCACCGCTACCGCGACGACTGAGGTCAGGATTTCATAGGCCACCAACGTGGGCGCAGCCGCCGCAATCAGTCCTTCAAACGGGAGAAAGATCGCGAACGCGACAATCGCAAAGAGCACCGCGTCGATCAGGTACGCGAGTTGCCGACGGTTGGCGAACTTGTAATAGCACTTCTTGCAGACCGGGTAGCCGTACAACGGCTTCTTCCAAGTGGGTCGCTGGCGACACAGCGGACATGTCTGCCCTGTGCTCGGACCGGCATACGGAAGCGTAGTCGGATTGGCCTGCGTCACCGGATCCCCTTTCACGTGGAATTGTTTCAAGAGTGGTCCGCGCATGACCGTGCGGAGTCCGCGCTTTAGTACCGATAGTGCTCGCTCTTGTACGGCCCCTCCACCGGCACGCCGATGTACGCCGCCTGGTCCTTCGTCAGCTTCGTCAGCCGCGCGCCGATCTTCGCCAGGTGCAGCCGCGCGACCTTCTCGTCCAGGTGCTTGGGCAGCACGTACACCTTGTTCTCGTACTGCTTGTTGTTCGTCGCCAGCTCGATCTGCGCGATCGTCTGGTTGGTGAAGCTGTTGGACATCACGAACGACGGATGCCCCGTCGCGCAGCCAAGGTTCATCAGGCGGCCCTCGGCCAGGATCATCACGCTGTGACCGTCGGCGAACGTCCACATGTCATACTGCGGCTTGATGTTCGTCTTCTTGATCCCCTTCACCTTCTTCAGCCCGGCCATGTCGATCTCGTTGTCGAAGTGACCGATGTTGGCGACGATGGCCTTATCTTTCATTTTCGCCATGGACGCTGCGCTGATGATGTTCAGGTTGCCCGTCGTCGTGATGAAGAGGTCGGCGTAATCGACGGCATCCTCGAGCGTGAGGACCTGGTACCCCTCCATCGCCGCCTGCAAGGCGCAGATCGGATCCACCTCGGTCACCAGCACCCGGCACCCCTGCCCTTTCAGCGCCTGGCAGCAGCCTTTGCCGACGTCGCCGTAACCGCACACGACCGCGACCTTGCCGCTGAGCATGACGTCGGTCGCGCGGTTCAGGCCGTCGATCAGGCTGTGCCGGCACCCGTACAGGTTGTCGAACTTGCTCTTCGTGACGCTGTCGTTGACGTTGATGGCGGGGAAGAGGAGTTTGCCGGCCTTTTGCATCTCGTACAGGCGGTGGACACCGGTGGTCGTCTCCTCCGATACGCCCTGACAGTTCCGTCCGACCTGCGTCCACCGGTCCGGCTGCTGCTTGAGCGTCTTGCGGAGCAGTTCGAGGATGACGCCCCACTCTTCCGGCTCGTTGTCCTTGTAGGCCGGGACTTTTCCGGCCTTCTCGAACTCCGTGCCCTTGTGGATGAGCAGCGTGACGTCGCCGCCGTCGTCGACGATCTGATCGGGACCGGCCCCGTCACCGAAATCCAGCGCCCGCTCGGTGCACCACCAGTACTCGTCCAGCGACTCCCCCTTCCACGCGAAGACGGGCACGCCCTTGGGGTTCTCGATCGTCCCCTTCGGCCCGACGACGACCGCCGCGGCCGCGTGGTCCTGCGTGCTGAAGATGTTGCACGAGCACCAGCGCACGCTCGCGCCCAGCGCGGTCAGCGTCTCGATCAGCACCGCCGTCTGGATCGTCATGTGCAGCGACCCGACAACGTTCAACCCCTTCAGCGGCTGGCGCTTGGCATACTCCTCGCGAACGGCCATCAGCCCGGGCATCTCCTGCTCCGCGAGCATGATTTCCTTCCGCCCCCACTCCGCCAACGCCAAGTCGGCGACCTTGAACTCCAGCCCCCCCTGCTTCGGCTTCTTGCCCTGAGCCCCGTCGAGGGGAGCCCCATTGGTGGGCCGCGGCTTGGTGGAGGGTTTCGTGCGATTCGGGGCGGTCATCGTGCGGGTCATGGTCGATCTCCTTCAATTGAGCGGTCTTCACGACGGAAAAGCGGGGGATTCTGCCACAGATGGGGCACGGATGCACACCGATTTTGGGGTCGTGAAAGCACTCAGTCGGTGCTCATCGGTGCCCCATCGCTGGCTGCAACCACTCCATCCGTCAATCCGGATGGATTGTTGGACAAAATGGCCGCTTTGTCAAGATGAAGGGCGTTCCCGATCGCAACGGCATCGTCAAGCCCGGCCCGCGCCCGCTGATCATCACGTCCGTTCATCCCACGGATAAGAAAGCTCCGTTCGTGGCCTGTTGCGTCTCCACGCGACCGGCGAAGGAGACGGACGAACCATCTTCGAGCTGCCGTGGGACGCGCAGACCGGCGGTGTCACAGGGTTCCATCAGTGGTGCGCGCTGGTGCTGCGATGGCAGGTGATCGTCGAGCAGGAGCGGGATTGCTTTTTTCGGATGAACTTGCAACGTCGAACGACGTGGGTATCTTCGACGGCCACGTTTTCGTGTCGGTCAGGTTATCGAGATCGGGGACAGACAGGTCGCAGTTGGGGGCCCGTCAGATCCACGCCTGAATCCGTTCAAACAAAGGGGACGCCATGGTCAACGCACATCGTATTGGCATCACAGGCGGTCACTTCGACTCGCTGCCCTTCGACAAACTCCGGGCAGGGCGCTCGCTCAGGACAGGTCGTCGCTCGCGCGCGTTCACGCTCGTCGAGTTGCACGCAGTGAGCAAGCGCACGCGCACAGCGTTTACGCTCGTCGAACTGCTCGTGGTGATCGGGATCATCGCCCTGCTCGTGTCGCTGCTGCTGCCGACCGTACGGAAGGCGTGGATGGCGGCGCAGAACGCGCAGTGTCTGTCGAACCTGCGGCAGATCGGGCAGGCAACGACGATGTACCGCGCCGACACGGGCCGCATCCCGTGGTTCTTCATCCTGCGCAACAACGGCTGGAACCCCGTCGCCAACGGCGCGACCGGCAACACGCTGTGGTGGACGGCGTTCAGCTACGGCGGGAAGACGACGCACCCCGCGATCAGCGTCGGCTACATCGACGACGGATCCAAGCCGCTGAACAAGTACCTCTACAAGGACATCTATCCCGAGTCGTGGACCGGCGCGAGGGCGACGGCCAACGCGCGATTGTCGCGCGACGTGTTCCGCTGCCCCGCCGACGACGAAACCGGCATCGGCTCGCGCACGGGCACGCCGGTCACGTACCTGGGGCCGACCGTGCCGTCGCCGTATGAGTTGTACGGCACGTCGTACATGTCCAACCGGGGGTTCATGTACGATCGGGACATCGTCGCGCTGTACTATCGGGTGATGGCGCCGCCGCTCACGCACCAGAAGGTCGATTACTTCAACCGCGGCATCTCGCGCCTCGTGGCGCGGTGGAACCAGTCGGAAACGTACGTGGCCGCCGATCTGCTGTTCATCTGGGCGATGTTCTACCACGTGGACATCCCCGGCGCGCACAGCCGCGAGAACGCGCACAACGGCGTGTTCCTCGACGGACACGCGAAGCACGTCTACATCTCGAAGCGCGACCTTGCTGACTGGGGCCCGCGCTTTCCCGGCCAATACCGTCCCAAGTCCGGCAGCGGCTGGCGCGAGACGCGGCTGACTGACGTGATGAAGGGGATGGCGACCTACACCAGCAGCAACATCCCCTTCCCCGCCTGGGATCCGTTCGGCAGCGGGCCGCCGGAGCGATATTACCCGCCCGGGTCCGGGCAGTAGGTAAATGAGGCGGAAGTCGGGGAAGGACGAGGCGGCGCGACGGACCGATCGGAAAGACGGGAAAGACAGATCTTCCAAGGAAAGCCATCGCTGCGCGGCGTCATGCGCAGCCTCCACGGGCGAAGAGCCTCTTGACCTCAGACGGGATTCATAGTCGGTTGCTTAGCGGGCATGACCGCCGCGGCCAGCCAACCCTCAAGCACGGACCGAAGCTCTTCCTCAGATCGCAAGCCGATCAGGCTCTTGAACCACTTCCCTCTGATGAAGCAGCCGATGCGCCGGGCTGTTCGCGATGCCCTTGATGAACGGCTGGTTCTCCGGCCGATCAACGTCGCAGGACCGGAAGCAGACGCGGTCGGCGTATTCTTCCCGCATGACGGTAAGCCGCTTGTCCATCTCGCGATCGATCAGGTCCCACGTCGCCCAATAGTGCAGGACGAGGACCGGACACGCCTCGAAGTCTCCCCGTGCGACGGGGTCCGTATTCGGGGACCAATCGGAGTTGGAAGACGCGTCTGCCATGCCCGCTAGCCTAAAGCCGTTGAGCGGTCCCGGCGCACGCGCGACGCTCGACCTCAAGTGAAGTATACCGCCGCCGCGGTCCGCTCTAGAGAACCCATGCAATCCCCCGCCGATCCGACGAGGATCGGGGCTTCTCTAACCTGGAGGACTGCATGGGCTTCGATACGATCATCGCGCTGGACCTGGGCAAGTTCAAGAGCGTCGCGTGCGTCA
>JBAUGM010000070.1:0-2456 GCA_049679725.1 Tepidisphaeraceae bacterium | reverse complement strand
GCTTCGACGCGCTCGCCTTCGATCCCGTCTTCAAGTTGAAACCGCAGCTCGTGCACAGGACCGCGCCGATGGCGATGTCACTGTGGCACGACGGGCAGCGGAAGCCGACGGGTTCCTCCTGCTGGCGCTTCGCGCTCTTCTTTTCCTCGGCCGCGAGCTCGTACAGCCCGTCAAGGTCGACTTCGCGCTCTTCCTCAACCGGGGGCGCGGCCGGGGCGCTCATGACCGTGCCGCACTTGCACTTGACCTTCTTGCCGGCGAGTTCCGGCTTCCACTTGTAGCTCTTGCCGCACCCGCTGCACGTGAACTTCCCCTGATCTACGCTTTCCATCCCGCGGCCTCCCACATGACTTGATTGGCATCAATGTCGATACCCAAAAATGTGCGTTGGCCATCGTACCGTTCGTACCCGTGCAGGCAATACTTCCCTAATCAGGAACGCGAACATCGAACGCAACCCGGCGTGCCGTATCCGGATGATCGAACGCCAGACGCACCGCCCTCAGCTTGAGCCCGCCGGCCTCGCCCGCGCCGTAGACGACGTCCCCCACGATCGGCCAGCCGCGCTCGCTCAGGTGGACGCGAATCTGGTGCTTGCGCCCGGTTCGCAGCGTCACGCGGAGCGTGGCGAGGCCATTTTTCACGTCGATCACCTCGTATTCGCTCACGGCCCGCTCACCCTTCCCGTGCTCCTTCGTCGAATGCACCGACCCGTCCCCCCACTCGACCAGCCGCGACTCGATCCGGCCCTTCTTCGGGCTCGGCGAGCCCTTCACGACCGCCTCGTACTCGCGATCCACCGTGTGCTTGAAGAACTGCGTCTTGAGCGACCTGTACGCGCGGTCGGACTTCGAAAACACGAGCAGCCCGCCCGCATCGCGATCGAGGCGGTGGATCAAACCAACCCGCGCGTTCGGCGCGGTTGCCTCGACGTACTGTCGCACGATCGCCAGCGCGGTGAGACGCTTTTCGCGCGGGACGGTGCTCGTCAGCAACCCAGGCGGCTTGTTCACGACGAGCACATCGTCATCTTCGTGTACGAGCAGCAGCGGCGCGAGTGAGGGTTTGCGAGCGGCACGCGCGCGAGGTTTCTCGTCGACGCGAACGTCGTCGTTGTCGTTGAGGGGCTGCGACAACTTCGCCGCGCGCTTGCCGTTCACCCTCACGCGACCGGCGGACACCATCTCCTTGAGGGTCTGGTTCTTGGCGGTCGGATAGAGGACCCGGAGTCGCGCGTGGAGCGTGGTCGCAGGAGCTGCATGTGGCGGTTTCTCTCGCATCGTTGGAGAGAGTGTAATGGGAAGACCCTCGTCATCTGTCATCCTGAGGTACTCCGAAGGATCTCCCGCGCTCGAACGCCAGAGATCCTTCGGAGTACCTCAGGATGACGAGGCGCAACGACGCCAGACGGGGAACGTGATCGATATTGCATCGAAACCGCCCATCCGTCCGATAAGCAGTTCATGCCCCTCGCTCCGCCGAGCCCCGCCGTCGCTGCGCCCGTGCATCGCCAGGCCGACGAAGCGGCCGCGACCAACTGGCGCGCGAACCTCGCGACCCTGAAGGAAACGCAGCCGACGCTTGTCACGCAGCTTGACGGGCTCCCCGTTCGCGTGACGTACCTCTTCGGCCGCGACGGGTCACTCACCGCACAGGACGCGCCCGGCGCGTGGTGGGCCGGCTGCTCCGTCCCCACCGCCGCCGCACGCGCGATGCTCAAGACGCTCGGCGGATCCGGAACGGTCGCGTGCTTTCTGCGCCCACCCTCCGCCGCGGCCGTGCGCATCGCGCTGGACAAGCTCCGGGCGAATCAGGCGATCGTCGCGATCGTGCCGGATGTCGCCGCCGCGTGGATCATGCTTCATTGCGAGAATCTCGCGACCGACCTGCGCCAGCATCGGTTGTGGCTCGCGATCGGCGAGGATTGGGAGGCCCACCTCGCCGCACTGCTGCGCGAGAACGAAGGGCTCCCCACGCCGTCGCAGTTCGTCCGCCTCACGGACGGGAGCGAAGAGATCTCCGAGGCGATGATCCAGCCCGCGCAGCGCGTGATCTCGCAGGTGACGCTGGAACGCGCCGCGGTCATCGCACGATTGCTGCACACCCCATCATGCAACCGGTCGCGCGCCTGTATCATCGCGCCGACCCACTTCCGCCTGTGGGACGACGCCGGCTTCGCGCTGTCGCAGTTCGCCAGCCAACTCGGCTGGGCGCACGTCGATCCGGATGACCCCTCGCGCGCGTCGCCGCTCGCGGTGGCGCGGGCGGCCGCGACATCCGCTGCGGTAATCATGCCGAACTCGGGTCGCGCCGATCTGCCGAACGTCGTCGCGATCGATACGCCGTGGATCACCTGGCTGACCGGCCCGCGCGTGCCGAGCTTCGCTGGCGCAGGTCCGCGCGACGCGTTGCTCGTCGCCGACCCCGACTGGCGCGACGCCGCGATCGCCCAGGGC
>JBAUGM010000069.1:0-2780 GCA_049679725.1 Tepidisphaeraceae bacterium | reverse complement strand
AACGGCGCCTGCCGCTCCCGCCGCGGCGCCGGCAGCGCCGCCCGCCAACAAGTAGCGGCCGACCTCGCACCCGATGTCCCGACTGCTCGTCATCCCGCTCGCACTCCTCGCACTGCTCGCGGGCGCGATGACCTGGTCGGGCGGCGGCGGCGTCGCCAAGCCCGCTGACTTCCGCTTCATCCCCCGCGGCGACGTCATCACCCTGGATCCCAACCAGATGTCCTACCTCCAGGACATCCGCATCGCCTACGCGATGTGGGAGGGGCTCTACTCCTACCATCAGGACACGCTCGAGCCCGTCCCCGGCGTCGCCGAGCGCGTCGACGTGAACGACGACAAGACCGTCTACACGTTCCACCTCCGTCGCAATGCGAAGTGGAGCAATGGCGACCCCGTCACAACGAAGGACTTCGTCTTCGCCTGGCGCCGCATGCTCGAAACGCCGGGCGAGTACTCGTACCTCTTCTACTACATCAAGGGCGCCGAGCAGTATCTCAAGGATTTCCAGGCCTTCGTCAGCGCCCCCGGTGGCGGGGCCGCTCCCGCGCGCCCCAACTTCTCCACGGTGGGCATCGAACCCCTCGACGACTACACCCTCCGCGTCAGCCTGAACAACCCCGTCACGTTCATGCTCGAGCTCGCCGGCTTCCCGCCGTTCCTTCCACTGCACGAGCCGTCCATGCGCCAGTTCGCCGAAACCGATCCGCGCACCGGCGTCGTCCGTTACAACCAGCGCTTCACCCGCCCGCCCCACGTCGTCACGAACGGGCCGTACAACCTCGTCGCCTGGGACTTCAAGCGCCGACTGCGCCTCGAGGCCAGCGACCAGTACTGGGACGCGGCGAACGTGAAGAGCAAATCGATCGAGAGCTACGTCGTCGACGACGCGCTCACGCAGCTCTTGCGATACGAGTCGGGGAGCGTGGATTGGGTGTCCGAAGTGCCGACGGAGATCGCCGCCGAGCTGCGCGACAAGGGCCGCGACGATCTCAAGAGCTTTGACGGCTACGGCACCATGTTCTTCACCCTCATGGTGCGGCCCAGGCTGCGCAACGGCCAGCCCAACCCGCTGGCCGACATCCGCGTGCGCCAGGCACTGGCGATGTCGATCGACAAGAAGCAGGTCGTCGAGACGATCACCCGCATGGGTGAGCGGACGAGCAACACGTACATCCCCGACAACCTCTTCGAAGGCTGGCGAGCGCCGAAGGGCTACGAGTTCGACGTCGCCCGCGCCAGGAAGCTTCTCGCCGACGCAGGTTACCCCAACGGCGGCAAGCTGCCCGGCGTCACCTACGTCTTCCGCAGCGAGACGGCGGTCAGCAAGGACCTGGCGCAGAACTTCGTCGGCCAGTGGAAACAGAACCTCAACCTCGACATCCCCCTGGAGGGCCAGGAGCGCAAGGTCGTCCGCCAGCGCCTCAACGACAAGGACTACACGATCGCGCTCGCCAACTGGTTCGGCGACTACCCCGATCCGTCGACGTTCACCGACAAGTACAAGTCCACCAGCGAGAACAACGACTCCGCCTGGATCAACGCGCGCTACGATGCGCTGCTCGAGCAAGCCAACCTCGAGTCCGATGCCGTCAAACGGATGCGCCTCTTCGAGCAGGCCGAGGGAATCCTGCTGGCCGAGGCGCCGATCATCCCGCTGTACGTGCTGACCAACCAGTTCCTGCTCCGCGACACGGTTAAGGGCGTGAACCTCAGCCCGCGCAACATGACGATGCTCAAGGGCGTCGAGGTGGTCCGCAAATGATGCGCCTCCTCGCCTGGCGGCTCGCCCAGTTCCCGTTGATCCTGGGGATCATCTACCTCATCACCTTCGCGTTCGTCTGGGTCGCGCCGGGCAGCCCGTTCGGCACGGGCGACCGCAAGCTCAACGCGGAGGCCGAAACCGCGCTGAAGCAGAAGTTCCACGCCGAGTCGTGGCAGCAGTTCCTCGGATTCTATCCGTACAACGTCCTCCGCCACGGCGACTTCGGCCCCAGCATGCAGTACGGCGAGTGGTCCGTGAACGACATCCTCAAAAGCGCCCTGCCCGTCTCGATCACGCTCGGGCTGTTCGCGCTGACGATCGGCGCGATGTTCGGCGTCGCCATCGGCACGCTCGCCGCTGTCCACCGCGGCGGCGCGTTCGACTGGCTGAGCCTCACGCTTGTCCTGCTCGGCATCAGCCTGCCGAGCTTCATCTCCGCGGCGCTCTTGCTGTCGATCTTCGCGGGCAAGCTCGGCTGGTTCCCGATCGGCGGGTGGGGGACGATGAGCGACATGATCCTGCCCGGCCTGGCGCTGTCACTGGCGCCGATGGCCTACATCGCGCGGCTCACGCGCGTGTCGATGATCGACGTGCTCAGCAGCGACTACGTCCGCACGGCCGTCGCGAAAGGGCTGTCGCGCCACGTCGTGATCTGGAAGCACTGTGTGCGCAACGCGTTCCTCCCCGTCCTCAGCTACCTCGGCCCCGCCGCGGCGGCGACGCTGACGGGCTCGTTCGTCGTCGAAAAAGTCTTCAGCATCCCGGGGTTGGGGCAGCACTTCGTCAACAGCATTCTCAACCGCGACCGCACGCTGATCCTCGGCACGGTGATGGTCTATTCGGTGTTCCTGCTGATCTTCAACCTGCTCGTCGACATCGGTTACGCCTTCGTCGACCCTCGGATCGACGTGAGCGCGAAGGGTTCATGATGACCAGACGCATCCCACGCGCCATAGTGACCTGTTCGAGCACCACTCTCCCTCTCCCCGTACTCGGGGAGAGGGCGGGGGAGAGGGGC
>JBAUGM010000068.1:0-9538 GCA_049679725.1 Tepidisphaeraceae bacterium | reverse complement strand
GCCCAAGCCACGACGTTCCCAGATGCGCTCTCACAACTCGAACAATCACCACTCAACAATCACCACTCATCGTTCCCGATACTTCTCCCCCACCGCAAGTTCGTACCCGCCGTGCTCCGGGTTGAGTGGAACGCCGCGGAACTCGGTGCGACACCGGTAGCAGACGGTCATCTTCGGAACGACCGTGTACAGCACCAGGTCCACCACGACGGCCGCGAGGAGCACGAGCGCCCCGAGGTAAAACCGCTGCCGCGACGACGCGAGCACGAGGAACGCAACGCCCGCGCTGACAACGACCGCGATGCCGACCTTCTGCGGGAAATCCTTGCGCACGAACAGGTCACGACAGCCGCAGCGCGGGCAGGCGGTCAACGGCTTAACGGTTTCGTCCATCACCCAATCCTGCCTTGGCGCCGCCCGTGCAACAGCTTTTCACTCGGCCGTCCACGCCCCTTTCGCAGCCCCTTGTCACTTCGACACTTAGCGGCCGCGTCGTCGGGCGGCGAAAAAATATTGTTGCGTCGTGCTGCGTCCTGTTGCATCGGCCGACGCGTCTGACAGTTCAACCTCGCTCCGCATCGAACCGTCCGCTCCCCCACCGTCGAGTCGTGCGCGATTGTCATGAAGATCGCGCACGATGATTTCGAAACCGCGCGAGAACGCCCGAAAAACCGCTCGAAAAATCTTCGGAGAATCCGGTTTTGTCGTAAGTCCTTTTGCGCGTTTGTCACGACATTCGCGCACGATTGGCAAGCTGGGACGTTCGCCCCCATCGCGCGACCACGCGAGGTCAGAACGGCAACCCCGTCGATCGCACGAGCTGCAGCGCCACGATCTCGCCGATGAAGACCAGCACGCCCGCCACGTACAGGATGCCCGTCGCCGCCTGCGTCGAGCGGCGTTTGATGCAGTCGTGCGCCATGTAGATGAACACCGCCGGCACCGCCAGCCCGACGAGCCACCGTGTGATCATCAGCAGCCCGTGCACGGGCCACAGCATCTCCACCGGCCGCCACGCATGCAACGCGAGGACGAAGGCGATGGCACAGAGTGCGCGCACGACGAGGGTGACGGCCATCGCCCGGTTCAGCCGCGCGAACGGTCGCATCGTCATCTGCGACGCCGTGAGGTACGCGTGGCCGAGCAGCATGTCCATCAGCGCTAACCCCGTCATCGCGGCGACGCCCGCGCACGACAGCGTCTGCAGCGCCATCGACAAGGTCTTCGGCGGGAACCGTACCGCCGTGCCCTGGTTGGCCATCATCTCGTGCAGCACGTTACACCCGGCCAGCACCGCGACGAGGAACGCCATCGCCGCGAAGGCGCGCTGTGTCGCCCGCCACGCCACCTGCACGAACGCGAGTTGGCCGAGCACCAGCAGCGCGGTCGCGACGAACAGTCCAACCTGAACGCGCCTGAGAATCGCGGAAGTATTCGCCGTGTCCCGCTCGGCGAAGAAGTAGAACGTCATCGCCAGCCCGCACATCGTCAGCGCGATGATCCCCGCCAGCCGCAGCCACGGCAGCGTCACCTGCTTTGGGTCGGAGATCGCCGCCGCCAACATCACGCCGCCGGCGAGGAGGATGAGAAACGTTTCGGGCATGCGCTGCCGTCAGGGCAAAGGGATGAAGATCTCCGACTTCTGGTGACGCTGCCATGCCCGAACGCCACCGGGGGACACACGCGCCACCCACCCCAGGCGCCGCGCGACAGTGGCAAACCGCGGCGCGCGCAGAAAGATGCGTACGAAATCCGCCACGTCCAACTCGTCGACATCGAGGCACGCGATGCAGTAATTCGGATGGCAGAACCGTGGGCGATACAGGCCAAGGTCGCGCGTGAAAAGTGTGGGGCGTGGCAGGCGATGGAGCAACGGAATGATGTTGTCGTCCTGTATTCCTTGTCGCGAGAAGTCGTGACCAACGTGCCGGAAGTGGACGCGGCGGTGCCGCAGCACCGTCGCCTGCTCCACAACGATGTTCTCGTCGAGGAGGATCACTGCTTGTCGTCGGCGGAGGCGGCGGCGTTGGCGATGACCGATGCCTCGACCACCGCATCTACACCGTGACCGAGTAGCGCTTCCTGCGCGAGCCGGACCGCTTCGGCGATCGCTTCCCGCGATACCTTCCCGCCCCAACTCTCGGAGATGGACTCCCAATTCCGACCGCTGGCGACCTGCGACAGCACGTCGCGCACGAAGATACGTGTTCCGCGAAAAGTGAGCGCGCCATGACACACCGCGGAGTCGGCGACGACGTAGCGGCCGTAAACCTTTACCGTTCGCTTGGACTTTCGCCCGGTTCTGCGCTTTCGAGAAGCGATTGCCTGCGTTGCCATGCCGAAATTATAGCAACCCGGTGCGGGCGCGTCAGGTCGATCCACCAGGCTTGATCGCCACGAAGCGCAGCCGGCGATAGTCGGCCATCCAGGCGCCGTTCTGGAACAGCGTCGGCCGGAGGATCTCCTCGAGGCGCGCGAAGAAGGCGTCGCACTGGCGCTCGTCGAGGCCCTCGACAAAGTGGGTCGCGAAGCCGGTGATCCAGTCGCGGAGGCCGGTGTCGCCCTCGAGTTTCGTCGGGCGGTCGAAGAGTTGGATGAGGGAGACCTCGAAGCCGCGGTCTTCGAGCAACGTCGCGTACTCCGCGACGCTGGGGAAGAACCAGGGCGAGTCGTCGGTAAACAGCAGCCGCCCCTGGCTCACCAGCGCCGCCTGCGCGGCGGCAATGATCCTGCCGACGTTCCCCTTCCCGCCCATCTCCGCCACGAAACGCCCGCCGGGGCGCAGCGCGTCCCAGACGCGCGCGATCGTATCGGTCGGCCGCTTGATCCAGTGCAGCGTGGCGTTGGAGAAGATCGCGTCGAACGGGTGCGTCGTGCGGAACGTAGTCGCATCCCCGACCTCGAACCACAGGCCCGGAAAATTCTCCTGCGCCTGCGCGATCATCTCGGGCGAACGGTCGATGCCGATGACGTGCGCGCCGCGCGAGGTGATCTTGGCCGCGAGCTGGCCGGTGCCGCAGCCTAAGTCGAGGATGCGCTCGTCGAGTTGTGGGGCGAGCTGGTCGATCAAGTCGGCGGCGGCCTTCCAGACGACGGCGTGCTTCGTCTCGTAGAACTTCGCATCCCACTGCTTTTCCTGCTGCCGCTGCGGTGCCCGCCGCGCGACGGCAGATCGCTGCTTCTTCATCGCCCCCGCTCCATACTCGTGCCGCGGCGCGACCGCACCGACAACCCGACCTCAGCCCCCTTCGCACCCTTCACCCCCGTCGCCGTCTTTGACCCCCCGGAGATCGCCGTCGTCTGGACGCCCGCCCGCGCCGACACCCACTCGATCAGCGTGCGCACGCCCCAACCCGTCGAGCCGCGCGCGTAGTAGGGCAACTCCTTGTCCGTATCCGCGACGCCCGCGATGTCCAGGTGCATCCACGGCACCTTCGGATCGTCCGGGATCGCGTGACTGAGGAACGCCGCCCCCTGCAACGGCGACGCCCATCGACCCGCGGAGTTCACGATGTCGGCGCGGTGAGATTTGATCTGATCGCGCTGATCGTCACCGACGGGTAGGCGCCAGACCTTCTCCGCCGCGCGATCGGCGGCGGTCTTCAGCTCGTCGAACAGCGCATCGTCGTTCCCCATCGCGCCTGCCATCGTCACGCCCAGCGCGACGACGCACCCGCCCGTCAGCGTCGCCAGATCGACGACGGCCGACGGCTTGTACGTCTCGATGCCCCACGCCAGCGCATCCGCCAGCACAAGCCGGCCTTCCGCGTCCGTGTTCGTCACTTCGACGGTCACGCCGTTGTAGAGCGTCACGATGTCGCCAGGGCGGTACGCCGTCTCGCTGATGTGGTTCTCGGCGCTGGAGAGGATGCCGATGACGTCGATCGGCAGCTTCAGCTTCGCGACGGCGTACATGAGCCCGAGCACGGCCATGCCGCCGGACTTGTCGTAGATCATGTCGCCCATCTTCTCCGCCGGCTTGATCGAGATGCCGCCGGTGTCGAAGGTGATGGCCTTGCCGACAATGAGAAGGGGCGAGGGGTCAGGGGCAAGGGGCGAGCGGGAGCCTGGTCTTCGCTTGCCCCTCGCCCCTTGCCCCTTGCCCCTGTACTCCAGCACGATCATCCGCGGCGGCGTCGCGCTGCTGCCGGCGCCGACGGCCAGGATCCCGCCCATGCCCAGCTTCGCGAGCTGTTTCTCGTCCATCACGCGCGACGTCAGCCCGACCTCACGCGCAAGTTGCTGCGCCACCTTCGCCAGCGACGGAGGGTTGATGATGTTCCCCGGCCGCGAGGCGATCGTGCGGGCGAAGTTCTGGCCTTCCGCGACGATCCGGGCACGATCGATAACATCGCGCAGCGACGCGTCGCCGACGACCGTGAGCGAGAGCGCGAACGGCTCGCCGTCCGCATCGCCCTTCCTGGCCTTGTTCGCGGCCCCTTTGAATTCGCGGTACTCGAACGCGGCCAGCATCACGCCGCTGACGATCGCGTCCGTCGATGCCGCAACACCGACGCCGCCGACGCTCGGCGGGACGACGGCAACCGACCGCAGCCGATGCTTCTTCGCCGCCTTCGCGATCGCGCCGGCGGCCTGGCGCACCGTCTCGGCCGTCACGCTCTTCGCATCGCCCAGACCCGCGACGAACACCCGGCGGGGCTTGCCCTTGCCCGACTCGATCAGATCGAACGCCAGCTCCTTCGCCTTCCCGCGCACGACGCCGCCCTTGAGCAGGCGCTCGACGGCGCGCCGCAGGTCGGCGTCCAACCCCGCCCCGACGTCCGCGGCTTTCGCATCCTGCGTCGCGAAGACAACCACCGCCTCGGCATCGGCGGGCGGTTTGGCTTTGAGTTGAACCGTCACGTCCGTGCTCGTCGGGATCATCGGCGTTGCCTCTCCGTGGTGAAGTCGAGTGAGTATAGAGTGCGGACCGCGCTCGGCAACGCGCGACCGGCTGCGCGTCAGGCGTCTCGACGTCATCCTGAGGGAGCCTTGGCGACTGAAGGATCTCGGGCTCACGAGCGATTCTCGAGGATCGAGATCCCTCGGTCGCCAAGGCTCCCTCGGGATGACGTGCCTCGCACTACCCATGGAGACGGTCATCCGCTCCGCAACTCGGCCCGCTTCGTCACTGGCGGCAGACACGCGCTGTCGTCGCACGCTTGATACGTCAGGCTCACCTGCAGCGGCCGATCGTGCTGCACCTGTGACTCAAACCGCACCGCGATCGTGACCGATCCGCTGTACACATGGACCGGCTCGTCGGCGAACGCGAACCGCTGCGCCTCGCCCGGCGGGTAGTCGATCGCCGCGATCTCCGGCCCGCCGGAGATCGTCAGTTGCGTCGCGACCAATCCCCTGCCGGCCTCGTGCGCGTTGATGTGGAAGCCGTCGAGCACGTCGACGTGCAGGTTGAGATGCATCGGGCTCGCCCACGCGCCGCGCAGGCCTACGACGTCGACGGCCATCTCCGACGGCGAGGCCTGCCGCTCGCCGCGACCGATGGGGCCGGCGCTGACGGTGAACGGCTCGTGCTGGCGCAGGTAGAGCATCGCCGCCTGGATCATCGAGCTCATCCCTTCGCCGTTCTGCTGGAGCTGCGCCGCGAACACGCCGAGGGTGCGGCGAGCGACGTCGACCTGCCCCATCGCCAGCGCCGCCATCACGGCGATCGCGTTGCCGCTGGGGAGCGGGCTGTCGCCGGCGTATTTCTGGCGGACGAGGAGGTCGGTCGCGGTCGCGTCGCTGAAGTAGAACCCGCCGTGGCCGGTGTCGCCGAACTTGCGGGTCATGACGGCGAACAGCGCATCGGCCTCGTCCTTCCATGTGGCACGGGCATCCTTCCCGTGTCTTTGTTGATTGCCGGAAGACACGGGCTGGAAGCCCGTGCCACTATCGTGCAGGGCGAGCAGCGCCTGCACGAGGAACGCGTAATCGTCGAGAAAGCCATTGGTCTTGGCCACCCCGTCGCGGCTCGTGCGATAGAGGCCGCCGTCGGGCGTGCGGTGCTTCTTGAGGAGGAACCGCGCTCCCGCCGCGGCGGCGTCGAGGTAGCGCGGCTCCTCGAGGACCTGCCCCCCGTAAGCGAGCGCGCGGATCATCAGCGCGTTCCAGCTCGTCAGGATCTTGGTGTCAAGCAGCGGCTGCTTTCGGAGCTGACGTGCGTCGTAGAGCTTCTGCCGCATGCCGGCGAGGCGGTCGTTCATCGCCTCCGACTCCATCGGCGTCGCGAGGTAGAGGATGTTCTTGTCCGGCACACCATGGCCACCTGCCCCGAGCGCAGTCGAGGGGTGGTGCGGGTCGGCGAAGTTCGGCCCGCGGTCGACGCCGTAGACGCGGTTGAACACCTTCGCGTCTTCGGGCCCGAGCACGGATTCGATCTGGTCCTTCGTCCACAGATAGTTCAGCCCCTCCTGCCCGTCGACTTCTGCATCGAACGCCGTATAGAACGACCCCTGCGGCGAGGTCATCTCGCGCAGGACGAAGTCGAACACGCCGCGCGCGACCTGCGCGTACCGGCGGTCCTCCGTCTGCCGGTACGCCTCGACATAGCACCACGCGAGCATCGCGTTGTCGTAGAGCATGATCTCGAAGTGCGGGACGAGCCACTTCGCGTCGGTCGAATAGCGGTGAAACCCGCCGCCGAGCTGGTCGCGGATGCCGCCTGCGGCCATCGCGTCGAGCGCGTGCAGGACCATCCTTCTGATTTTCGATTTGCGATTTGCGATTTGCGATTGGGGATCGACGTCGGGCGCGGGTTCGGCGAGGTACGTGAGCAGCAGTTCGAGCAGCGTTTCGCGCGGGAATTTCGGGGCGGAACCGAATCCGCCGTGGGTGGGCTCGTAGTCGCTCGTCGAGCGCTCGATCAGCGCCCCGACGAAGTGCCGGTCGATCGCGATCGGCTTGTCCGGCGGCGCGGGCTCGGCGAGTTGCTCGAGAATCCCCTTCAACTGCGTCGCCGTCTTCTCCACGTCGTCCTTGCGGTTCTTGTACGCATCCTCCAGCTCGCGCAGCACGGTCACGAACCCCGGCCGGCCGTGCGCATCCTCCGGCGGGAAGTACGTCCCGCCGTAGAACGGCCGCAGGTCGGGCGTCAGCCACACGCTCATCGGCCAACCCCCGTGCCGTGTCAGCACTTGCACCGCCGTCATGTAGAGCTGATCGACGTCGGGCCGCTCCTCGCGATCGACCTTGATGTTGATGAACCGCTCGTTCATCTCCTTCGCGACGGCCGGGTTCTCGAACGACTGCCGCTCCATCACGTGACACCAGTAGCACGTGCTGTAGCCGACGGAGAGGAAGATCGGCTTGTCCTGCTTGCGCGACGCCTCCAAAGCCTCAGGCCCCCACGGGTACCAGTCCACCGGGTTGTGCTGGTGCTGAAGCAGGTACGGCGATGATTCGCTCGCCAGGCGGTTGGTGTGTTGGTGCGACGCGGATGCGGGCTCGGCCACGGGTGCTCCTGATTACGCGGGAGTGCCATCGTAGCACCAAAACGCATCGACGGCAGATGCATGGGACGCCACGATCGCGCGCCTCATTTCCAAATCGATCTCAGTTCATGGACGCGCAGGTAGTTCGCCCGCACTTCTCCGCCCGCGCATGTCGCCCGGAGGCTGAGGTTGGCGGGATCAGGAAACATCACCGACGGGAAGAGAATGCGCCCGTCGTTTCCATAGACTTCAATGGACGCGCGATCCAACAGCATCCGCAAGCGGATGACGCCGCCGTCGAGTGGTTCCACCGTCCGGCTGACGGGCTTGTCGCTCCCGACGGTCAGCGACCTGCTGGTCGAGTCGTAGGTCACCCTGTGCCCGCGCAGATCGAACTCGGTTGTCGCTCCCTGGGCCGCAACGAACTCCACCTCGACGTCGAACAGGTCGCCGGTGAGCCCTGAAAGCGGGTTGTCACCTGCTTTGAGCACCACGTCCTTCCATTCGTGGGTCTTTGCCCGGAGCGAGTCGAGCTCACGAGCCGGATTCATGCGCATCCGCGGGCCCTGAGCGGTGGAGTGCAAGGTCAACTCCGAGGGAAGGGACAGCTGCTGATTGAACGCCATTCCCGGGAAGGCCGGGCTGTTCATCCACGCGATCTGAACCCGGCGCCCCTGGGGCGCGTTCTCGAAGGTCATGGTTGCGTAGTAGTTTCCCCTGGCGACGACCTCGATCCGGTCGGTCGTCGCGGCGGGCTTCCCGGAGGGGGCAAGGAAAGTCTTCCCGTCGAATGTTCCGACAACGTAGCTGCCATCGATGAAGATCATGACCCATTTCCTGTTCAGCGGGTCACCATCCACCGGCAGCTGGAAGAAATCGACGCAGCCGGTGAGCTCGTCGCCGAACTTGTCCTGTTCCACGCGGCTTTCGAACCTCCAGGTCGTCAGGTTCTCCGAGCTGTAGAATCCCACGCACCGGCGCTTCCTGCCGTCCTGATCGACGAAGTAATCCATCAGCGGCGCCACCCAGCGCCCGGTCGGTTCATGCCAGAAGGGACGCGGGGTATCGATCCGCCCCTCCTCCTTGAGCGGGATGACCGGATTCTGCTCGATGTCTGTCATCGTCCGGCCGCGATCGTTGGAATACGCGAGGCTCAGGCCGCTCTTGGTCCGCAGATAGAACGCGACGATCACGTCCTCCTTGCCGGTTCTCCGCCCGAGCTGATTCTTCTGGTCGATGAACGTCGCGCCTGAGTAGCACGAGCCCGTGACCGGATGAGGAAACAGCGCCGGCCGTTGTTCCTCCCAGTGGACCATGTCCCTGCTGACCGCGTGCCCCCAGGTTTTGTTCGCCCCGGCGGTGATGTTCGCCAGCGGGTTGTGCTGATAGTACAGATGGTACTCGCCATCATGGTAGATCAGGCCGTTGGGATCGTTGAGATGACCGCGCCGCGCCGTGAAATGGAACTGGGGACGATGCGCCTCGCGGTACATGTCCTGCGAGTCCTTGATCTCGTCGTCCAAACTGACCGGGACCAGGTCATCCTCACCCGGCTTGACCAGCTCGATCCTCAGGGTCTTACCCTGATATGGGGCGAGATCGAAAAAGCAGTAGTACCTCTCGTCGGAGGTGCGCGCCAACGGCACCCGGAACGGGCCGAAAACCTCGTCATCGATCCTCAGGATCACGCTCTTGAGGGTCTTCTTGGCGAGATCCGTGTCCTTGATCAGCGGCACGTTGAGGAACCGTTTGTCGATGGAGATCGTCCGGGTGACGCTCTCGGCGGCGGTGAGCGCGGGCCGGACGAGGGCCACCAGCAACACACTCGCCAGGATCGTGAGGCGGGGTCGGGCATTCATCGGATGAAATCTCCTATCCGTTCGCTCGAGGACAAGCGCGAAGCAGTCGGCTTTCGTCTCTGGGCGCATGCGCGGGCAGAATTTAGGAACCATCTCAGAAGCATTTTGCCGCGGATGGGGAGCTATGACCAAAAGCTGTGGATGAAGGCGCGGCAGTAAAAGCGGCGTACCTTGGGTGATTGATGCGACTCAGTCACCCGTTCGGCCAACGAGGCCGGGAAGGATACGCCACATGTCATCATCTGC
>JBAUGM010000067.1:0-2167 GCA_049679725.1 Tepidisphaeraceae bacterium | reverse complement strand
GCGCCGCTCGATCCAACGGCGCGGCCCGACGCTGGCGCTCTGGACCGCCGTGTTGATGCTTCACGAATACGCCCGTCAACACCTCGCCTTCTCCCCCGCCAGCACGAAGCGGTGCCCGAAATGCCGGTGGTACTCCGTGAATCCCAGACCGGCTCGCTCGCGCAGCGCCAAGACCTCCGCCTCGTTGAACGCCTGCCGCACGCTCACCCGCGCGTCGTGGCGGACGATCGGGTTCGCCAAGAGCGTGAACATCGAGATCCACGCGTACGCGCGCGGGTCGCGCAGGATGTCCGCGGCGATCACGCCGCGCCGCGCGAGCCCGGCCATCGTGCGCAACACGTCAGCGGCCTCGTCGTCCGACAGGTGGTGGAGAAACATGCTGCACGTGGCGTAATCGAAGCTGCCGGCGTCGAACGGGACGCGCAGCGCGTCGCCCTGTACGATGCGGATGCGCGCCTCGCCCGCCGTCGCCTCACGGGCGGCGCGGACGGTCTCCTCGTGACGGTCGACCCCGACGACGTGCACGTCGAACCCCCGCCGCTCGCCCCACCGCACGATCGCGATCGGCACGTCGGCCGATCCCGTCGCGAGGTCGACGATGTCGACGCGCCGGCCGCGATCCCACTTGCGACTGAAGCGATCGAGGTGTTGCAGTGTTGCGCGCGTGTAGCCCAGGATCACGTTCACCCGGCGGATGAACGCGAGGCTGCGCTTCAGCTCGCGCGGGTTGACGCCGTCGGCGTCCATCCACTCCGCTTCGCGCTGACGCGTTGTGAGAGGGGTGAGCATCGCGGTCGGGCGGAAATGGTGCGGACGGGCTACTCCTGCTTCGGAACCTGCTCGGCGGCGGCGGGCGGCGCCTTCGGCTCCGGCTCCGGCTGCTCGATCACGCCCGCGTAGCTGGCGCGCAGGATCGACCCAGCCTTGGCCGACAGGCGGATGGCGGAATCGGTGGCGCGGCGGAAGCGGTCGGGCTCGGCGCCCAGTTGCACCGCCACCTCGCGCGAGCGCGAGACGACCTCGGCGCAGGTGTCCATGATCTCGCGCAGCGACGCCTCGTCGCCGGGCGTGATCCCCCGCTTCTTCAGCTTCGCCGGCGGTTCGGGTTGGCCGGGCGGGAGCGGCGCCTGCGGGATGACGACCAGGCCCAGCGCCGCCGATTCGATCTTGTCCGCCCGCACTTCCATCGCCAGCAGCGCATCGTCCAACAGCGTCTCGATGCGCGACGCCAGTTCCTTCCTGAACTCGCCCGCTTTCGTCGACGTTCCCGTCGCCGCCCGTTCCACGGCCGCAACCTGATCGACGGCGCGAGTGACGTCCATGACCGGGGCGATCTCCTTCATCGTCCGCGCCGCCGCGATCCGCGCCGCCGCGGCCAACAGCTCGTCCGCGAGCAGCGCGTCAATCGCGCCCTTGCGATCCGTGACGATGTGGATCTCCCGCCCCATCGCCTCGCCCGTCCTGGGCGTGTAAAGGAGGTGCTCGGACTTTTCCAGCAGCAGGCCCATCGCCTGCGCCTGGGCGCGCGTGTCGTCGTCCATCGCCGCCTCCGCCGACTCGCGGAACGACTTGGCCGCCCCGGGCTCGATCCGCAGGCCGAGCTGCGCTTCCCCGCGGATCAGGAGCAGCTCGCCGCGGTCGTAGTTGGCCGCCTCGTCGCCTTTGATCGCCATGGCGCGGGCAACCTCGCGCAGGACGGACTTGTACTGCTTCTGCATCAACATCTGCCGCAGCTCGGGGGCCGATGGGACCTCTTTCGCGCCGACGAGCGCGAGGAGGAGCAGGAGGGCGAGTAGGTGGAAGGGGCGGTGTCTCATGCGAGGGCCGTCAAACATGATATCGAACGGGAGCTGATGCGGAACGGGGAGGCAAATTGGCTTCGTTTCGCCATTTTGCGTTCTCGGTTGCAGGGCGTCGCATGACGTCGCACCCGGTTGCATGGCGTCGCACGACTGACGCGCCCCTCTCGTGGCTTGGGCGTCCCGCCCCGAGCGTCCTCGCGGCGGTCTGGGCGCTTTTGGGTTCGTTCCGCACATCTCGCGATCGACTGCACATTCCTGAACATTTCCGCACATTGCGGAACATTCGAGCACATTTCGGAAGGCTCAGCCGTCTTCGTTTGTCAAAGAGCCCCCGCTTGCGGCTTCGCGGATCAACACGCCTTCGT
>JBAUGM010000066.1:0-2100 GCA_049679725.1 Tepidisphaeraceae bacterium | reverse complement strand
CCACGTGCCGGGCGGCGCGCGACACGTTCCACACGCTGATCGTCCGCCCCGCCGCCGCCGCGACCGCATCGCCCGGCGGGATCACCGCCATCGCGTACAGGGGCAACGCGAACTGCGCCCCCAGGTCGAACGCCCGCCCCGTCTCCCGATCGAACATCCGCAGCGCCTGATCGCTGCCGGCGGAGAAGACTGTTCGGCCGTCTCGCCCGAAATCGGCCGCCCTCACCACCAGCGTATGACCGGGATACGCCCGCAACTGCCGGCCGCTTTCCAGGTCCCACAGTCGCACGGTGTTGTCGTGCCCGCCCGATAGCGCGGTCTTTCCGTCCGGCGCGAACCGAACGCAGTCCAGCGTTCCCCGCTTGGACGGCTCGGTACGAAATCGAACCGTTCCGGCGTCGAGGTTCCAGCAGTACATCCGCCCGAAGGCGTCGCCCGACAACGCGCGCCGACCGTCGGCGGAGATCGTCAGGCAGGTCACGTTGTTGACGCTTCCGGCCAGGGTCCGCAGCGTCTGGCCGGTTTCGATCGACCAGACGTCGATGCGCCGGCGATCCGGGTTTGATGCGATCGCGACGCCGCCCGATGCCGCGACGGCGGTGTGGCACCAATCGTCCCCGCGCACGCGCGCGTCATCGTCATCGGGCTTCATCCGCGGCGAGTAGGTTTGCAGCACGCGTCCGCTCGCGATGTCCCACACGCGCGCCTGGCCGGCGTCGTCGGCGGTGAACAGTCGGCCGGACGGAAGGAAGGCGGCGCACTCGATGGGCCGGTCGTGGCCGGCGAACGGTTGCAGGGTCCGCAGCGTGGCCACGTCGCGAAGCGTCACGGCGCCGGAACTGGTCCCGGCGACGAGCATGTGTCCATCGGACGATCCAGACAAAGTGATGACGGTCGAACGTTCGTCGGCCGATTGAACTTCGTTGTTCGGCGCCAGGTTCCACACCCGCACGGTGCCGTCGATGCCCGCCGACGCAGCGCGTCGACCATCGGGTGAGATCGAGAGACCGCGCACGCCGTCGATGTGTCCCGCGAAGGTCCGACGAACCTGGCGGCTTGGCACGTCCCACAACTTGATCGTCCCGTCCATGCTCGCCGACAGCACCGTACCGGCGTCCGCGAACGCCGCCCCGCGCACCCCGGCGGCATGGCCGGTGAAGACTTCCGCTTTTCCCGTTTGAAGATCCCAGAGCCGGATCGTCTGATCGAAGCTGCCCGAAAGGACGTGCCGCCCGTCGGGCGAGAACGTCGCGCTGACCACGTACCCCGCGTGGCCGGCGAGCTGCTGTCGCGGGTCTTCGTGGTCGACGTCCCACACCCAGATGTCGCGCCCGTAGGTGGTGGCGAGGACGCGGCGGCCGTCGGGGGAGAACGCGACGCCGTAGTAGTGCGACGGATCGGTCGGCCGCCTGTACGTCCGCAACTGCTCACCCGTCTGCAGGTCCCAGAGCCGCAACGTCGCGTCCTTGCAGTACGAGCCGGTGAGGGCGAGCTTGCCGTCGGGGGCGAACGCGACGCCGCGGACCTCGCCGGTCGGCTCGAGCATCTCGCGCAGGAGTTGGCCGGTCTCCACATCCCAGAGGCGGATGAACTGATCGAGGCCGCCGGTCAGGAGCCGCCGGCCGTCGGGCGAGACCGCCAGCGCGCCGACGAGTCCCTCGTGGCCGACGAAGTCGCGGAGCGCCTCGCCGGTGCGCAGGTCCCACAAGCGCACCGTGCCGTCTTCGGCCGTGGCCGCGGCGCGATGGCCGTCGGGGAGGAAGGCGACCGACATCAATCCATCGGAACTGGCTTGAACCGTGTTGATCGGCGCGTCGAACTCGCGGACGGATCGGTAGAGCCCAACCTCCGCGGGCAGGGTGGAGACGCCCAGGCGCCCGAACGCGTCGCGCGCGACGGCGAACGCTTGGCGGGATTCGGCGATGCGCCCCGTGAAATGAGACGCGATGCCCTGTTCCAGCCCCATGGCGGCCTGCGTCCACTGCGTTTCGCGGCGCGAGGCGCGCAGCCGCAGTTGCTGGATGTACGGAATGACGGTCGCCGCGAGCGTCGCTGCGCCAAGGACGACCGCGACCGCGCCGACGCGCAGCAGGCGCCGTC
>JBAUGM010000065.1:0-5852 GCA_049679725.1 Tepidisphaeraceae bacterium | reverse complement strand
GCCGGCGACATCGCCGGGCCGATCCACGTTGCCGCCGCGAGCGAGAAGGAAGGCGGCGGGCGCGTCGTCGTCGTCGGCGGATTGCAGTGGGCGCTGAACGACATCGTCACCATGCTGGACCCAAAGCTCGCGCAGCGCGAGATCTACGTCACGCGCTTCCCCGGCAACGGCGAGCTGTTCGCCAACAGCGTCTTCTGGCTCGCGAAGATGGAGCCCCTGATCGCCATCAGCCCGGCCGCGATGGAGGTCAGCCGCATCAAGCCGATGAGCGACGGGACGCTGAAGGCCTGGCGCGTCGGCGCCCTGCTGGTCGGGCTGCCGGGGTTGGTGATCGCCGCGGGCGCGTTCGTCTACTTCGCGCGACGGGATTGAGTTTCTCAGTGGCATGGGCGTCCCGCCCATGCATTTCTTCAGAAAGACACATGGGCGGGACGCCCATGCCACTGTAAGAGCAATGAACTTCAAGACGACTCTCGTGCTGATCGTATTGTTGGCCGTCGCGGCGATTGCGCTGTTCTTCACGCGCGACAAAGGCGTGGACACCGGCTCGACCGATGCGACCGCCGCCGGTGGTGAGAAGAACCTGATCGACGTGTCGAGCGACAAGGTCACGCAGGTGACCGTCACCCCCTCGACCGGCGATAAGTTCGAGTTAGAGAAGATCGGCACGGAATGGCGCCTGACCGAGCCCGTCTCCGCGCCGGCCGAGAGCCTCGAAGTCGACTCGTTGCTCCGTGCCGTCGCCGACGCGCGATCGCGCGGCGCGCTGAAGGAAGCTGATGCCGGGTCGGGCGCGACCGGCTTGCAGACGCCGGCCTACCGCGTCGATCTCACCGCTGACGGCAAGACCCACACCATCAACGTTGGCGCCAAGACGGCCGTTGGCGGGAGCGTGTACGTCTCGGTCGGCGACGGCAAAGCAGTTCACATCGTCCCCGTCGCGCTGGCCGACCAGATCGAGAAGCCGTTCAGCGACTACCGCAAGACGCAGATGGTCGACGTGGCGTCGACCGACGTAAAGCAGATCGCGATCACGCAGGACGGCAAGACGCTCCGCGCCGAGCGGCACGGCGAAGACTGGCAGATCGTCGAGCCAACGAAGATGCCCGCGGAGAAGACCGCGATCGATGACCTGATCTTCGCCGCCACGGGCTTGCGCGCCGTCGAGTTCGTCAGTGAGAGCGCCGCGGATGCACCCAAGTACCAGCTCAACACGCCGAAGCTGACGGTCACGCTCTCGACGCAAGCCCCCGCGACGCAGCCGGCGACGACCACCGCACCGTCGACGCAGGACGCGCCGAAGACGATCACCTTCGGACGCTACGACGACGTGCTGAAGAAAAACGTGTACGCGAGCGTCTCCAGCTCGCCGTCGATCGCAAAGGTCGCGGCCACCGTGCTGGAGAGCTTCAACAAGAAGCCGCTGGAGCTGCGCGACAAGCGGGCCGTCAACATCGACCCGGAGCAAGTGAGCAAGCTGTCGTTCACGGCCGATCTGTCCGCCACGACCCAGCCCACGTCGCGGCCCGCGTCGAAGAAGGACGTGAGCCTCCAGCGCCGCAAGGAATCCGCCACCCTCGGCCCGGCCGTGCCAACGACCAAGCCCGCAACGGGACCCGCGACCACGCAGGCGACGACCACGCAGGCGACGACAGCGCCCGCGCCGGACCTGTCGAAGTGGGAGCTCGTTTCCGAGCCCAAGGGCGAGGCGAGCGACCAGAAGGTCGCGTCGATCCTGAGCGCGCTGCACCCGCTGCGCGCCGTGACGTACCTCGAATCGATCCCGACGACGCAGGCCGCGCCGATCGCGACGTACACGATCAACCTCACGACCGAAGCGCCCGGCGGCGCGTCCGTCGTCGAGCACCGGATTCGCCTGATCGACCGCGGGAATGACCAGGCGCCGCTGGGCGAATACAATGGCCTGGCCTTCGAACTGGACCGGGCGATCTTCCGGCAGTTCGAGGGCGAGTTCACCAAGGGCGCGGCACCGGCCGTCCCCGAGAATCCCGCAGGCCCTCATGCACCAGCGAACATACCTTTCCCACTTGGGCAGTAAGTCCACCCTGAGCGACGCGCAAGCTGAAAAACCGCGCACGATCCTCGAATCGTTCCCGAACCCCAAGCCGCAGCGCGACTACGAAGTGAAATTCATCTTCCCGGAGTTCACGAGCATGTGCCCCGTGACCGGCCAGCCGGACTTCGCGACGATCACGGTTTCGTACGTGCCCGACCAGCGCTGCGTCGAGATGAAGAGCCTGAAACTCTACTTCTTCGCGTATCGCAACAAGGGGATTTTCTACGAAGGCGTGGTGAACACGATCCTCGACGACCTCGTCGCCGTGCTCGACCCGAGGCGAATGACGATCATCGGCGACTTCGCCGTCCGCGGTGGCACGGCGGGGACCGTCACTGCATCCCACGAACAACCCGCCCGCAAGCGCGGCCCCCGCGGCAAGCGATGAAGTGCCGAGGTCCCCGCACCCGACGCTGAAATACGCGATCCCGCCCATCGGAAACAAGTTCCACGGCGCCGACCAAACGGGCCCGCAGGGCCAGCAAACCCGCGCATCAGGCGAGTACCGCGCCCGCGTGAAGTTCTACTTCGGCGACCCGCCACAAGCGCAAGACTGATTGATTGCGCGAACAGCGGCGCGGCGAGGTCGCTTCAGCGACCCTGTCTCTTCCCGAACTTTTCCCAAATTTTTATCTTGCAAGCCCGGCCCTCCCGATACTACTATCATCCGTACAAACACTGAACAGGGACGGTGAGGTGACTTCCGTCGAGTTCAGTGGCCTTTCGAGTCGGTTTCGGTTTAGCAGGCGCTCCTACGGGAGCCTGCCCCGATCCGCTCGAAGGCAGCGATCCCTGCAATGGATGCAGGGCCGCACCCAAGTCACCACGATCGGACCGTCGCTGCGGCGCAACGCCGACCAGCGGGTCCAGCCAGCCGGCTGACAAACATACCCGGCTGAGAAAAGGAGTCTCCCGTGGCACGATTCTCGAAAGAGGAGTCGAAGAAGGAACGTCCCGAGCCCATCGTCTCCCGCGACCTCTCCGCGGCCAGAGATCCCGCTCGTGATCCCGCCCGCGATTCCGCACTCACCCGCGCCGTCCAGCAGATCGAAAAGCAGTTCGGCAAGGGCTCGGTCATGAAGCTCGACGGCGAGCACAAGGCGACCGAAGGCGGCATCGCCACCGGCTCGCTCTCGCTCGACATCGCCCTGGGCGGATCGGGCGTGCCCCGCGGGCGCGTGCTCGAAATCTTCGGCCCGGAATCCAGCGGTAAGACGACCCTCTGTCTGCACATCGTCGCCAGCGCCCAAAAGGCGGGCGGCGTGGCGGCGTTCATCGACGCCGAGCACGCGCTCGACCCTTCCTGGGCCAAGCGGCTGGGTGTGAAGCTCGACGACCTGCTCGTCTCCCAGCCCGATACGGGCGAGCAAGCGCTGGAAATCTGCGAGCTGCTCGTCCGCTCCAACGCCGTCGACGTGATCGTCATCGACTCCGTCGCCGCCCTCATCCCCCGCGCGGAAATCGAAGGCGAAATGGGCGACAGCCACGTCGGCCTGCAGGCGCGGCTGATGAGCCAGGCGCTGCGCAAGCTGACGGCCGCCATCGCCAAGAGCAAGTGTACGGTGATCTTCATCAACCAGCTGCGCGAGAAGATCGGCGTGATGTTCGGCAACCCCGAGACGACGCCCGGCGGACGCGCGTTGAAGTTCTACGCCTCGGTGCGCATCGATGTGCGGCGGACGCAGACGATCAAGGAAGGGGAAGTGTCGATCGGCAGCCGCACCCGCGCCCGCGTGGTGAAGAACAAGATCGCGCCGCCGTTCCGCGACGCCGAGTTCGACATCATGTACGACCGCGGCATCAGCTACGAGGGCGACCTGCTCGACCTGGCGGCGCTCTCCAACGTCGTCGAGAAGTCCGGCGCCTGGTACAACTACAAGTCCACGCGTCTCGGCCAGGGCCGGGAGAACTCCAAGCAGTTTCTCTTCGACAACAAGGACCTCGCCGAGGAGATCCGCCAGGCGGTGCTCACGAGCAAGGGGTTGGTGGACGCGAAGAAGGCTCAGGAAGCGACGACGCCCGAGCCGGAAGAGGCGACTGCGTAAGCAAGGCTTTCGATGAGCTTCCGCAAGCGTCAGGCGCTTGGGGCGCTACGTCATCCTCAGGCGAGTTTTACGAGCCGAAGGATCTCGGGTTTGCGAGCCGCTCTCGATCCCGAGATCCCTCAGGTCGCCAAGGCTCCCATCGGGATGACGTCTGCAGGAACTTGCCACAAACCGTGGGCGAGCGGTACCCACAGCGTTGCCCAATTCCCACGCACCTACTCCTGCCCGCCGCGAGAGCTTGCTCGTTTTCGCGGCGGGCATTTTTTGCGGGTTCTGGCTTTATTTCTACGCCGCCCCAAAAATCGACGCGAGTGCTTGGTTTTTAACGGCCGATTGATAAATTCAGGCCAACCTTTAAGCAAGGTCTACGTATTGCTTATAGGAATGGTTGATTAGGGCAGGGCAGAACGATCGAAGCCGCTTGCTTGAGTGGGTCCGGATCCGTGCCGATGGGGTGAATGGGACGACGTCGGCACGGACGTCAGGATTGGAGCGATCCGATCCCGGGCCGTTGGGGCTTTTGTATCGGGGTGCGAATGGGACGCATGTTGTTGGCGCGTCGCGGTCGCGGGCTGGCCGTCGCGCTGTTTGTTGTTGTTACGCTGTTCAACGCGGGACTTTCGTCGCCGCCGTCGGCTACCGCTGCGGAACGAACGCTCGACCTCGCCGGTCTTCAGGACCAGTTCTCGACGCTGGCGACGAAACTGGCGCCCGCCGTCGTCGCCATCTCCTCCGCCTGCGATCCCGTCGAAGCCGACAACGCGCTGCGCAGCGAAGACCTCACCTTCGAGAAGATCGACACGATCCTCGGCCGGGCCACGCGGATGGTCGGCACCGGCTTCGTCATCGACACCGACGGCTACATCCTCACCAACGAGCACGTCATCGGGGATTCCCAGCAGTTGTGGATCACGACCGACGACCGCACCGTCTACCCCGCCATCGTCGTCGGCTCCGACCCGCGCGCCGACCTGGCCGTGCTGAAGATCGCGGCGACGAACCTGCCGATGGTGACCTTCGCCGAGCCGGGAACGCTCCGCCGCGGGCAGTGGTCGATCGCGCTGGGCAACCCGTACGGCTACGCCGGCGAGGGCGAGATGGCGATGAGCGTCGGCGTGGTCAGCGCCACCGGCCGATCGCTGAACAAGCTCGCCGCCAAGGAAAACCGCCTCTACACGAACCTGATCCAGACGACGGCCGAGATCAACCCGGGCAATTCCGGCGGCCCGCTCTTCGACATCGAGGGGCGCGTCATCGGCATCAACACCGCCGTCATCCTCCCGCAGAAGCAGACGAACGGCCTCGGCTTCGCCATGCCGATCACGCCGCAACTGCTCCAGACCGTTCGCGAGCTCAAGCAAGGTCGCGAGATCGTCTACGGTTACGTCGGCATCCTGGTGAGCACGCCGACGGCGCGCGAGCGCAGGCTCGCCGGCATCGAGAAGGCGATCGGCGCCCGCATCGATTCGATCGAAGCCGACGCGCCCGCGTCGAAGGCCGACCTCCAGGCCGGCGACGTGATCGTGGGCCTCAACGGTGAAGAGATCGATGACGGCGATGACTTCGTTCGCGTGGTCGGCCGAACGCCGGTCGACCAGCCCGCGTCAATGCGCGTCGCCCGCGCCGGCAAGACGCTGGCGATCGACGTGACCCCGCGCCGCCGCCCGATGCCCGGCGTCGCCGTCACCCGCGAGAGCCAGCGGCTCCGCTGGCAGGGGTTGGTCCTCTCC
>JBAUGM010000064.1:0-4460 GCA_049679725.1 Tepidisphaeraceae bacterium | reverse complement strand
CGTGGCACGGGCATCCTGCCCGCGGCGCGTGCGCCCCACGCGCTGGCGACGCGGCCGCGACAAGCAATCGCGGAGCGATCTTCGTTTCATCGATCACGTGGGACCTGCACGTGCGCGATGCGCTGCGATTCCAAAGCGCGAGCAATAGACGCTAACCTGCGCCCGCCCGCGGGCGTTATTCGCGCACACCGGGATTCGGCGCGCAGCATCGTCGATTCCCGACCCCGCGTGATGCCCGCGACGTCGCCGACGCGCAAGATATCATCCCGCGCCGCCCCCGGCGGTCCGGTTATCGTCCCGGACGAGCACGCCCGCGTCGCGGTACAAACGCATTGCCCCGCCAGGGTTGAGCGTGATATCCTCCGTCAATCGCCGCGGATGCTAAACCGCATCGCCGGTCAGGCTAATCACTAGTTATCCGGCACCAAGACATGGCACGACCCGACCTCGAAGAGCTCATGAACACGCTCATCGCGTTCGCGCAGCAGATGCTCGCGAAGGCTGGCGAGTTCTATCCATTTGGCGCTTCGATGCGTCCGGATGGTCAGCTCGCGCAAAACGGTGCGTACACCGGAAGTGAACATCCGCCATCCCAGGAATTGATCGGATTGCTCACCGCGGGTTTCCAACGTGAAGCTGCTGCGGGGAACTTGCGTGCCGCGGGTATCTGCTTCGATGTCCGAGTGGTACCTCCGGGTGCCACCGAAAAGTCCGATGCCATCTGCGTTCAACTGGAACATGCCGACGGCGAAGCGATCGAGATCTATGTCCCGTACAAGAAGGGCTGGTTTGGGAAGGTAAAGTATGCCGAGTTGTTCGCCAGCAAGGGACAGCCGGCTTTCTTCCGGACAATTAATTTTAAACGGGACAATTAAACGGGACAGACAATTAAACGGGACAGGTCCAGTTACCTTATTAATTGGACCTGTCCCGTTTATGCGTCTCAGTTACCTTATTAATTGGACCTGTCCCGTTTATGCGTCTGTCCCGTTTATGCGTCTGGGTTCTTTGGAGCGGAGCGCGGCGGCGATATACTTCATTTGCGGTCGCGCGTGCGCCGCCGCGGCCGCTGAACGGCATTCCGTTATGCGGCCAAAGTTCCTGAAAGGTTCGCACGCCAAGGTTGCCGACTTCAAGAAGGGCCGTGAGCGGCAGTCTGACGAAGACTTTCTTCGCGATCTCGGCATCGGCGATAACGCCGAGGAGCGCGAGGTCGCGTTGGCGGTGCGCCGCGCGGTCGCGAACGTTGGACTGATCGACCCACTCTACATTCGTGCCGACCACCGCGAACGCGACGAGCTTTCCGTTTTGCCACTGTGGGATAGCATGGACTGGGTCGCGCTGCTCATGGAGTTGGAAGACGAGCTCGGGCTATCGATCCCGGACAAAGAGGCGGAGCAGATTAAGGTGTCCGATTTGTCAGTCCGGTCGTGCGTCCGGGATACGCTCGCGGTCGTCCGGCGACTCCGGGCCGCATAACCAGCCGCGGGCGTCGCGGTCCTCGTGATTCGAGAGAGCAGCTCACCGTTCTCGATCCGCTCCAGCCCATCCACGTGGCGGTGAAGCAATCATGCCCGGTCATCAACGAGCGCAGCTTGTGAGGCAGGTTTTCGTCCAGGAGGAGTTTCACCGCGGGCCCGACACGGCCTCTTCGACCGTCCGCCGGCCAGCCGTTTCCAACACGTCAATAACCTGCTCGCGCTTCACGCTGGGGAACTGATCGAGAAAGAAGTCGATGTCGTGGCCTTCCTCCAGCCAATCCTCCATCACACCGTCACCGAATCCGGAATCTCCGCGTTGTGCGAGACGCTCTGCACGTCGTCGTTATCCTCCAGCAGGTCGACGATTTTCAGCAGCGTCGCGGCCCGCTCCGCGTCGATCGGGACCGTGCTGCTGGGCATCTGCGTGATCTCGCCGGCCTCGATCGCGATCTTCGCGGCCTCGATCGCTTCCTTGACCTTCAGATAACTCGTCGGCGTGGTGATGACTTCGAAGACTTCGCCCTCGTTTCGGACATCTTCGGCGCCGGCCACCAGCGCGAGTTCCATCAGCGCGTCCTCGTCGGTTGAGTCGGACTTGATCGTGATGACGCCCTGCTTGGTGAACTGGAACGCGACGGCCCCGCGGGTGGCGAGGTTGCCGCCGTTCTTTTCCAGCGTGCTGCGCAGGTCCGGGGCGGTGCGGGCGGGGTTGTTCGTCAGCGCCTCGATGAGGATCGCGACGCCGCCGGGGGCGTAGCCCTCGTACGTGGCGGCCTCGTAGTTTTCGGCGCCGAGCTCGCCCGTGCCCTTCTTGATCGCCTTCTCGATCGTGTCGCGCGGCATGTTGACGGCCTTGGCCTCGTCGATCGTGTAGCGAAGGTTGAGGTTGTCGCGCGGGTCGCCGCCGTTCTTCGCGGCGATGATGATCTTGCGCGCGATCTTGCTCCAGATCTTCCCGCGCTTGGCGTCGTTGGCGCCCTTGGCGCGCTTGATCTTCGACCAGTGAGAGTGTCCTGCCATGTTCGTGAGAAGCCAGGAGCCAGAAGCCAGGAGCCAGAAGAATGCGGTACGCTCCGCCTGTTCTACTGGCTTCTGGCTACTGGCTACTGGCTTCTTCCTCCTAGTTCTTCGCCTGCTGCTTCCCCGCCGCGCCTTCGACGACGGGGGCGACGGTGACCGGTTGGCCGTCGGCCGCCTGCTTCAGTTTCTTCTGCAGCTCGAGCCGGAGCTGCTTGAGGTCGTTGCGGTCGCCTTCGGTTTGCTCCAGGCGATCAGACGAGCGCTGCCACTGCTGCTTGGCGTCGTCCGCGCGGCCGAGACGGTACAGCGTGTCGCCCAGATGATCGAGCACGACCGGATCGGGCAACGTCGCGGGGGCGATGGCGGCCTCGAGTTGCTGCCGCGCCTCGTCGAACTTCCCGCGCTTGTACAGCACCCAGCCGAGGCTGTCGAGGAACGACTGGTTGTCCGGCTCGGCCTGCAGCGCGACGCGAATCAGCTGCTCGGCGCGATCGAGATTCTTCCCCTTGTCGGCGAACCCGTAGCCCAGGTCGTTGCTGGCCGGGGCGTGATTCGGCTCCATGCGGACGATCTGGGCGAGGATCTCCTCTGTGACGTTCTCCTGCCCGATCCGCGTGTAGAGGTGCGCGACGTAGTAGAGCAGGTCCGGATCCTTCGCGACCGCTTCGCGCGCGGCGTCGAGCACGCGCGTCGCTTCGCCCGTGCGCTTCTGCTCGGCGTACAGCTCGACGAGCATCTGCACCGCCGCCCGGTTCTCCGGGCGCTTGATGCGCTCGGCTTCGAGCAGATCGATGTACTGATTCGTCTGGCCCTTCGCGCCGTACAACTGGCGCAACCCCTCGAGCAGCTCGCCGTTCTCGCTGTAGCGCTCGAAGAGCTTCAGCAGCGACTGCTCGGCGGCGGCGGTCTGCTTGCCCTGGATGTAGATCGTCGCTTCGATGAGACGCGCGCGAATGGACTCGGGATCGGCGGCGAGCCATGTGCGAAGGACCTTGATCGACTGGGCCGCGGCGCTGTTCCGCATGTAGTAGCCCATCAGCATCTCGTAGGCGTCCTCGGCGGTCGGATAGTCGCCGACGACCTTCCACAGGAGCTGCTCGAACCGCGCCGTGTTGCCCGCCGCCAGCGCGGCGCGCGCCTGGGCGAGTTCGAGATCGAGCGACGGATCGACGCGGAGCTTCTGCGCCCGCGCCAGCTCCTCGGCGGCTTCCTTCGGCTTGTTCTGGTTGAGCAGGAGGATCCCGCGCAGCTCGCCGGCGAGCGCGGCGTCGCCATCCTTCTCGACGATCGAGATCAATTCCTGCGACGCCTCGACCTTCCGCTTCTCATCCCAGTCGCCGCGGTTCCAGTACGTGTTGAGCAGCGCGCGGAACGCCGGAGCGAGCGGCGGGCGAAGCTTCACCGACTGCTCCAGCGCCGTGCGGCCCAGCACGTCGCGGTTCCACACCTGGGCCAAAAGCGACACCCAGAACAGCTTCGCCGACTCCGACGCCGGCGGAACGTCGAGCGTCTGAAGCCGCCCGACGCGCAGGCGATTGCGGCGCGACGGGCGGAGCAGGTCGGTCCACAGCGGCGCGAGCTCCTGGAGCGATCCCGGTCGCGCCGCCAGCGCGTTCGTCAGCAGCAGCGCCGCGGCGTCGACGTCGTCGCGCTGCGAGTACGATGCGAACAGCCGCCGGACGTCCTCGATGTCGTAACGGTCGCGCTCGACCGCCGATTGGAGGAGCCGCTCGGCTTCGTCGCGCTGGCCGGACGACGTGAGGACGTTGACCAGCGCGTAACGCAGCGCCCGGTCATCGGGCGACTGCTGGTAGAGCGCCTTGAGCTGGGCCGCCACGGCCGCGTCGCCGCCGGAGTCGCGGTAGGTTTCACGGAGGAGCTCGAGCGAATCGTTGCTGGCGCGAAACGCGCGCACGAAATCCGCTGCCCGCGCCGCGGCGGCGTCGCGCCGGCCGACGG
>JBAUGM010000063.1:0-7222 GCA_049679725.1 Tepidisphaeraceae bacterium | reverse complement strand
CCGGCGTGGCGGCGCCGGCGGGCGCGGCGTACGCCGAGTTGCCGCCCGCGCTGGTCGCGCAGATGCGGAACGTGTAGCTCGTGCTCGCGTCGAGGTTGGCGACGGAGTAGCTCGTCACGCCCGCCGCCACCGTGGCGAGGTCGACGTACGTCGAGCCGCTGTCGAGGCGCTGGATCGTGTAGCCCGTCTCGCCGCTGACGTCGGCCCACGCGAGGTTGATGCGGCTGGTTGACTGCGCCGTTGCCGTGAAGCTCCCCGGCGTCGCGAGGAGCGTCGCCGCGGACGCGGCGGCGGAGTAGGACGAGTCGCCGCCGGCGTTGGTCGCGCGGACGCGGTAGTGGTAGGTCGTGTTGCCGCTGAGGCCCGTGCTGTCGGCATACGTGGTGACGTTCGCGCCCACCGTGTCGATCTGCGTCCACCCGCCCGTGCCGGTGAGCGAGCGCTCGATCGTGTAGCCGGTTTCCGTCGCCACGTCGTTCCACGCCAGGTCGATCTGCGATGAGGAGACGGCCGTCGCCGACAGCCCGCTCGGCGCTGCCGGCGGGTTGATGAGCGTCGTCGCGCCCAGCGTGTACGAGCCCGATGAGTCGCCCCCGGCGTTGTAGGCGCGGACGGTGAAGGTGTAGGCCGTGCTCCCGGACAGCCCGATGATCTGCGCCGATCGAGCCGAGGCCGAGGCGACGATCGTCTCGACGAACGTTTTCCCGCTGTCGGTGCTCACGCCGATCTTGAACCCGGTCTGCGAGAGGTTCGTGGGGAACGTCCACGCGACATCGACGCGCGAGTTGGAGACGGTCGTCGCCGACGTGAGGACCGGCTGCGTGGCGAGGCTGGCCTGCTGGAAGCCGATGCCCATGGGCGGGTTCGCCTGGCTGTTGGGCGGGCCGACCGCGCCATCGCCCCGGTTGAGGCGACGAGGAAGGTCCGACGTGTTAGCCCATACGGTGTCATCGATGCCCTGTTCTTCTCCGTTCGTCATAGGGACGTCAAAGCCTCGTCGCGTCCCCTACTGCGACGGCTCTCGCGCCAGCGATTCTGGACATGCCGTGGATAATCTGCCCGCGCCATACGCGAGCACAGCGCGGGCGCCCGCGTCCCGCGACACGCCTGCGGCGCGGTCGCTCTCAACTGACGCGGGCGCCACTTGTTAGCGCTCGCGTCGCGCCATCACTGCGAACAGGTTATACACACGGCCGGTCCGATAAAACCCTCCGCAAGTGACGGTGCGGTCAACGCTTAACTTCCCCGTCCCCGATCTATCCACAATGCGCCAGCCCTCTTCATTACTGTTACTTCCTTTAAGCTTCCTATATCAGACTAGTAGAGATACAGTAGCCCGCCCCTCGGAAAAGGGTGTCCCGTCGATGGGTTGAACGTCTCTGCGCGGAAAGGTTTCGCTGTCATGAAAGTCATCTGCAACCGGGGAGCCTTACTCGAAGCAATTTCGGTGGCGGGGAACGTGGTCGCCACGCGCACGCCCAAGCCCGTCTTGCAGTGCCTGAAGCTCAGCGCCGAGAACAACACGCTCACCGTCGGCGCCACCGATCTCGAAGTCGCCATCCGCTACATCGACAACCAGGTGCAGATCGACTCACCGGGCGAAGCCCTGCTCCCGGCCGACAAGCTTCGCGACATCGTGCGCGAGAGCGTCGACGACACGCTGGCGATCGAGGTGACCGGCGACAACGCCAGCATCCGCGGGCAGGACTCGCACTTCAAGATCTTCACGCAGAACGTCAAGGACTTCCCGCCCGTCCCCGATTTTGAGGGCGAAGCGGATTTCACCCTCGCCGCAGGTCACCTCAAGCAGCTCATCGGCCAGACCCTCTTCGCCGCGGCGAAGGAGTCCACGCGATACGCGTTCAACGGCGTGCTGATGGTCGCCAAGGGGAAGGAGATCAACCTCGTCAGCACCGATGGCCGGCGCCTCGCGCAGGCCAACGGCGACCTCATCTCCGACAAGCTGCCCAAGGACGGCGCCAAGGCGATCATCCCGGCCAAGGCGCTGAACCTCATCGACAAGCTGATCGATGATCCGGAGGAAGCGGTCGGCTTCCAGGTGCGCGAGAACCAGGTCATCTTCCACACGAGCAGCGCGACGCTGACGAGCAACCTCGTGGAGGGTCAGTTCCCGCCGTACGAGGACGTGATCCCGAAGGACACGGACAAGAAGATGATCGCCGGGACGGCCGACTTCCTCTCGGCGGTGAAGCGCGCCTCGCTGCTGACGACCGAGGAGAGCAAGGGTGTGCGCCTCGCGTTCGGCAAGAAGGGTTTGAAGCTCACCAGCCGCAGCCCCGAAGCGGGCGAGGCTGAGGTCAACTTCGCGTGCAAGTTCGAGGGCGGCGACGTCGAGATCGGCTTCAACCCGACGTTTTTGACGGATGCGTTGCGTGTCGTCGACAACGACGAGATCTCGCTGGAGCTCACCGCTGCCAATCGCCCAGGGTTGTTGCGCGGGGGGGCGAACTTTCTGTATGTGATCATGCCGGTGAACTTGCAGTAGTGCTGATACAATCGAGCCATGGTCAGGATCAGCTTCCAAGATCGAGACACCGAACGGAAAGCGCTCGCCTTCTTGCTCGGCCGTTTCTCCGGCCGTGTCCTGAAGGACGGCGAGCACCTCGTGCCGGAAGCCGCTCTCGAAGCGCTGGCGGAGCAGCCGGTGGACCGGACCAACGTATGCTACAATCCCGCCATGGACTGGCACGCACACATCGAGCGGGTCCCGGGTGTGATGCTCGGTAAGCCCGTGTTTCGCGGGACGCGGATCACGGTTGAATTCGTCCTCGAACGGCTCGCCCAAGGCGCGCGCCCCGAAGACCTTGTCCGGAGCCACCCTCCGTTGACGCCCGAACACGTGACGGCGGCGCTGGCGTACGCGCTGTCGGTCGTGCGGCAGGATGAGTTGCTCCTGAGCCCGACGTGAAGTTCCTCGCTGATGCCCATATCAGCATGGAGCTGGTCGCGATGATTCGCGATCTCGGGCACGACTGCCTGAATGCCTCCACGATCCCGCCGCGCATGCCCGATGTCGATGTGCTGCGGATGGCTGCCGATGACGACAGGGTGGTCATCACCGCCGACAAGGACTTCGGCGAGCTCGTGTTCGTTCATGGAATTCCTTGCCCTGGCGTCATCCTGATTCGCATTGCAATGGCGCACGAGGCGGATCGGGTGGCGCACGTCCGGTCCGTTTGGCCGACCGTGCTTTCCCGGCTGCCCGGCTCGTTCGTTACGGTCACGGCTGCGGGAGTTCGCGTTAGGCCATTGTTGTGAATGGGATTGGTTGACCGTTAGATGCCACGCTTCAACCCTCAAGACGCCGAGCTCTCCCGCCTGCAGCGCGTGAAGCAGCAGTCGCGGCCGCCGACGCACGCGCCGCTCGGTCCGGAGATGGTGAGCTTTTTCAAGCAGTCGGTGTCGAAGCGGCACACGAAGCTGTCGAAGATCGCCGAGTGCTGGGGCGCGCTTGTGCCGGAGACGCTCAATGACCACTGCGCGCTGGAAAGCCTCAGCCGCGGGAGCCTGACCGTCATCGTCGACAGCTCCTCGCACCTCTACGAGCTCAAGCAGCTTCTCCTCGCCGGCCTGGAGCAGCAGCTCCTGCTCGCCTGCAAGTCCGCCGGCCTGCGCAAGATCACGCTGAAGCCCGGCCGCTGGTATGACGAGGGCGGCGCTAGCGGCGATCGGAAGTTGCGCTTTCAGTGATCACCCGTTGGGTTCTCCATGGGAAAGTCCCTTCATTCGTCGATCTCGTCGCTGCCACTGTTCAAAGCTAGTCTTTCGAAAAGTAATCCAGCGACTGGTACACCCCGCTGGTTTCCTTCGTGAGCTGCATCAGGATGTCGTTCGCCAGCCGCGAGGCGCCGATGCGGAACAGGTCCGGCGTGAGCCAGTCTTCGCCGAGCGTTTCGCGCAGGACGACGAGGTACTGCAGCGCGACCTTCGCCGTCGCGATCCCGCCGGCGGGCTTCATGCCGATCTTTCGGCCGGTGGCGCGATAAAAATCGCGGATGGCTTCGAGCATCACCATCGTCACCGCCAGCGTGGCGGCGGGGACGACCTTGCCGGTGCTCGTCTTGATGAAGTCCGCGCCGGCGTGCATCGCCAGATCGCTGGCCTTGCGCACGTTGTCGAGCGTGGAGAGCTCTCCGGTCTCGAGGATGACTTTCAGGTGCGCGGGGCCGGCGGCTTCTTTGACCTGCGCGATCTCGTCGAAGACGTAGTGGTAGTCGCCGGACAGGAAGTGCCCGCGCGAGATGACCATGTCGATCTCGTCGGCGCCCTCCCCCACCGCGTAGCGCGTGTCGTCGAGCTTCACGTTCAGCGGGTACTGCCCCGACGGGAACCCCGTCGCGACGGCGGCGACGTGAATGCCGGTGGTTTCCAGCTCCTTCTTCGCCAGCCGCACGAGCGTCGGGTAGACGCACACGGCTGCGACCTTCGGCACGCCGGGGAGCGCATCGTGCAGGTGGGCGGCCTTGTAGCACATCTGCCTGACTTTGCCGGGCGAGTCGGACCCTTCGAGGGTCGTCAGGTCGATCATCGACATCGCCAGCTTCAGCGCGTGGACCTTCGACTCCTTCTTGATGCTGCGCTTCTGCAACCGCTCGACGCGCTCCTCGACGCCGACCTGGTCGATCGTGGGGGAGCGGGAGAGGTCGGGCATCGACAGGGGCTGCGGGTTGGACGCGATCATGGCGAGGATTATAGCGTCTGACACGCATCCGCATGACCGGACCGTCTCCGGGCAGACCGCGCGAGAAGGGCGAGATCCATCCTCCCTCTCCCCGGTGTGTTTTGGGGAGAGGGCGGGGGAGAGGGGCAAGGTGCGCGGTACGTCGCTGAACCGCAATTTGAAGATTTGCGCTGGTCATCGAGTCAACCGACTCTCGACTGCGCCGCGCCGCTCGCCCCTCTCCCCGCCCTCTCCCCATGAGTACAAGGGGAGAGGGAGGGACGAAAAACAGGACGAAAAATAGGGACGACGAAAAATAGGGACGGGTGCTATTTATTTCCTCGGGCGACCGCGAGGCCGGGGCGTGAGGCTCAGGCCCATCAGAGGGGCGATTCTGCGCTCGAATGCGGGCGCGCCGTAGGGTCGGCCCGTCTGGATGCGCAAGCGCATCTGCTCGACCTCGGCGTCCGTCTGCGGCAGGTTGACCCAGTCCAGCCAGTCATGCGGCTCCGGCACCGGCCACTGGTGCAGCATCCCGCGGCGCGCCGCGTCGTCACCAAGCCGCACGTTGAGGCTCGACCACCGCCAATCCTGCGCCCGCTGCACCAATCCGGCCCGCAGCGCGTTCCGCTCGACGTAGCGGTTCATCGTCAGGAAGTGCCCATCCGTTTCCACGGGAAATGCCTTGAATCGGCCCTGATACAGCGGCCCCAGGCCAACCAGTTGACGGGCGTGGCGCCACCGCTGCGTGTGCGTCATCGTCAACCAGAACATGAACCGGGACAACTCGGAATCCTCGCGGGGCCACAGCGCCAGATGCCAGTGGTTCGGCATGACGCAATAACTGAGCAGGCGCATCGATTCACGCCGCACCGCTTCGGCGAGAACGTCCTCGAATGCGGCGTAGTCACGATCGCGGGAGAACAGTTTCATCCGCCCGCAACCCCGGTTGAGAACGTGATACACAACGCCCCCGATGGCGGCCCGTGCGCGTCTTGGCATGGCCACAAGAATACTTCGGCGCGAAGGAAATAAATAGCTCCCGTCCCTATTTTTCGGGTCGAACCAAACCGAGGTCGATCGAGGAGGAAGAATCTGCGATTGGCCATCGGGATTCCAAGGGATGACGACCGTCATCGCGGAACCATCCGCGTGGGAAATAAATAGCTCCCGTCCCTATTTTATTCCAGGCCGCGGGGCGAACCAGGCGGGGCCGATGTCGCGGCCGAGGAGGAAGAACTTTCGATCCGGATACCACAGGATCGCTCGGCCGTCGCGGACCGTCCAGCTCGCGTAGAGCGCCAGGTCGACCCGCCCCTTCGTGCCGGGGGCGCCCAGCGGCGTGCCGTCGTGATCCATGAACGGCTTGGGCTCATCGAACCAGACGGGCTGCTCGGCGCCGCGCTCGAATCGCCCGCTCAGCAGGTAGACCGGACGACGGTTGAACGCGGCTTCGTGCGGACGGTAGCCGTTGAAGTTTCCGTCGTTGTTGTGGACGAACAGGGCGTAGCGGGCGCTGGCGGCGGTGTTGCCGCCGGCGTCGTAGATCGGGCAGGGGGAGAGCGGGTGGAGCACGGCTGGGCCATTGTCGCGATAGTGCAACCGGCGCGGCGCCGACCAGCGCTCGCCGCCGTCGGCGCTGCTCGACCAGAACGGGCTGCCCGCGATCGTGCGCATCACGCAGAAGAGCCGCCCGTCCGGCAGCTTCACGATGGCCGGCTCCTGGCAGATGCTCACCGCCGGGTACTGCGGGTGTGGCACGGTCAGCGCTTCACGATCGGAGGCGAACCACGAGATCCGCAGGTCGCGCACCGGCGGATCCTCATCGACGTTCTCGAAGCGCATGAACTCCGTCACCGAGTCATGGCTCGTCCAGTACTTGCCGGGATTCTTCATCACCGCCTTGCTCGTCCAGCGCGTGATGCCGGCCAGGTAACGATTATCCTTCGCCAGCCGCAGCGGCTTTTGCCAGCAGATGATGTTGTGCGGCATCGTCGCATCGGGGTTGTCGCGCGACGTGCGAGGCGTGCTGATCGTCTGCGGCGATGACCACGTCCGCCCGCCGTCGTCGCTGTGGATGCCGTCGAGCGTGCCCGTCGTGTGGAAGAACGAGTCGACCTTGCCGACGTGCTGGCTGTAGAGCACGTAGATCCGCCCGGACTTGCTCACCAGCGGGAATGCCCAACTCGCGATGTGCCCGTCGCCGGGTTTTGCAGGCCCGGCGATGCGCCGCGGCGATGACCAGGTCCGGCCTTCGTCATCGCTCCGCGCGAAGGCGATGTGTTGATCGGGCTGGCCCTCGGAGGTGCTCTGCGTCCAGATGGCCAGGAGCGCGTCCTTCGCGTTCTTCGCGCCGTCGAACACGAGAAAGTGCTCGTTGCCCGTCTGGTTGGTCGCGGGGTCGGAGGGGTTGGGGACGAAGACGACGTAATCCGGCCGGGTGATGCGAAGCTGCTCGGCAATGCGCGCTTGCAGCGGTGCGCCCGTGGGGACGGCCGCCGCGGTGGTTGCCGAGCGCGTGGTCGCCGGCCGCGTGGCCTG
>JBAUGM010000062.1:0-2716 GCA_049679725.1 Tepidisphaeraceae bacterium | reverse complement strand
GGCGGCGGCGACCTGCCGCTGCGGATGGTGCTCGACGGCAGCGGCCGACTGATCGTCTCGGGCTTTTCAGACCTCGGCGACGCGACGCTATTCCGCCTCACCCCCAGCGGTGACCTCGACACGACGTTCAGCACCGACGGCAAGATGCTGGTGGACTTCGGCGGCAGCGGCGACGAAGGCGCCGGCGTTGCGATCGACTCCAGCGGCCGGATCGTCATCGGCGGCACCGGCGGGGCCAACGCCGACCTCGTCGCCGCCCGTGTGCTGGCCGACGGGACCCTCGACACCAGCTTCAGCGGCGACGGACTCGCCCACGCCGACTTCGGCCCCGGCGCCGACGAGGGCGAAGACCTCATGATCGACGCCAACGGCAAGATCGTCTTCGGCGGCACGGCCGACGCCGACACGGCCATGGCGGTGGCGCGCTTCAACACTGACGGCACGCTCGACACCGGCTTCGACTCCGACGGCAAGGTCCGCATCGACTTCGCCGGGGGCACGACGTTCGAGAACGCCGAGGCGATGACGCTCCAGGCGGACGGGAAGATCGTGATCGCGGGCCGGGTCGGCAGCGACTTCGCGGTCGCCCGTCTCCACGCCGAGACCACCGGTCAAAACGTGCGGCACTACGCGGTCCAGGACGGCAACTGGAACGTCACGGCCGTGGCGGCATCCTCAGACGGCACGATCGTCGAACGCTTCCAGTACGATCCGTACGGCACCGCCACCGTCCTCGATGCCAACTTCGCCGCCGACGCCGATGGGGCCAGCGACACCGGCTGGAAGCACCTCCACCAGGGCGGGCGGCTCGACGGTGACACGGGCCTGTACCACTTCAACATCGGCGGCGACGGCCGTGACTACAGCGCAACGCTGGGGCGGTGGATGGAAGCGGATCCAATCGGCTACGCGGATGGGATGAGCCGGTATGAATACGAACGAAGTGATCCACTGGGCCACGTGGATCCCTCGGGACAATCGAGCAGAAAGGACCGACTGAACAAGCACCAGGAGTCGCAACAGAGCAATCGCAACGCGAACTCCGACCCGAATCGTGGGAAGGCGCGACCGAATACCAACCGGCATGGCGAGAGCAATGCGGGCAAGAACGCCGGCAAACGGGCGGCGCAGCAGGCCGCTCAGCAGGCGCAGCGACAACGACAGGCCCAGAAGGCGGCACGTCAGAAAGCGGACAGGGCGCTTCGAAACAGCAAGAACCGTGGGTACGTCAGAATCCCAACTCCGGCGGGGATCGGATACACAGGTGCCACCGCAGGCAGCTTCACCTATGCAGGGACCGGCACCGTTGGCGGCGGCCTCGCCTTCGGTGGGCTCGCTCTCGCCGGCGGCGCCTTGGCTGGTTACGGGCTCTACGAGTTCAACGAGTGGAACGGGTTGAACGACTATCTCTTTGATGACTTCGATGTCCCGGGCGGGACGATGATGGAAAGCCCGATCCCCGGAATGGGGACCGACCCGACCAGCATCAATCAGTCCGCTTTGGAGTTCTATTGTGGCCAAGGCGTTCAGTGGGCCTGTGACCAACTCCGCCCGAAGCCGTGCGAAGAGTCGTCCCGCGGGAACGACTTTGATGATGGGACGGCATTGGCGTGATGCCTGTGTACTCTCCCGTCATTGTGGATGGTGGCGGCCACTGGATGCAAGTCAATGGCGTTGCTCAAGCACCCGAAACTGCTCGACATGAAGACCGGGAACATCGAACACCTTTTGGAGAGATGGCGCGCGCGATTCTGGGCCCGTGTTGATAAACAGCCTTGGCCCCGGCGCAAACGAGTGCGGCTGCGCGTTTCGCTGGCTGATCGATCCGAGATCAAAGCCATTCGAGCACACGCCGAGAACGGACATGTAGAAGCACAGAAGGTGATGGGGCTGCTTTTTGAGGAAGGTGTTGGCGTTCCCCGACGCCCCCAGCAAGCCTTCTCCTTCTATTCGGAGGCCGCTAAATCAGGAGACCCAGAAGCGGCACACCTGCTTGGGATCTGCTATGAGTATGGAGTCGGTGTGACAGCCCACCCGCGCGCCGCCATACCTCTGTACCGCAAAGCGGCTCGCGGAGGAATCGCCGCCGCTCATTGGAGTCTCGGACGCTGCTACCATTTCGAGATCGGTGTCAAACGGGACATGACTAAAGCGTTCAATCACTTCTTGAGCGCGGCCGCGGCGGCATTCGTTCCGGCATTCCATGCGCTGGGCATTTGTTATGAAGAAGGATACGGAGTAGAGACAGATCGCAAGGAAGCTTTCCGCTTCTACAAAGCGGCGGCAGAGAACGGGGACGTTCCCGCCATGTATGCGCTTGCCCGGTGCTACCGCGATGGGATTGGCGTAAGGGCCAATGCGAGGCGCGCAACCAGCTATGCGAAGCGAGCCGCGCGCCGCGGTGTCCCGTCGGACCCTTACTCCTTCTAACAACACGCCGCATGGGCGCCGCCGCGGCACTCCATCGGGCAAATGGAGCACACACGTGCAAAGAGTCCCGGCGACAGTTGCTCCTGCGAGAAAGCCGGTAAGCACCCATGAAGCGTGAGAGCGTACTGATCTGGTGCGTTCTCGTGGTGGCAGTGTCCTTAGCAGCCCGTGGCGAAACCCCAGTTGACGGCGGCGGGTGATCGCGCTGAAATGTGCGGCGTCACGGAGGACTCTGCCCATGGCTCTCGGTAAGCGCAAGCCCATCCAGCAACCGCTGTTCATCACC
>JBAUGM010000061.1:0-21365 GCA_049679725.1 Tepidisphaeraceae bacterium | reverse complement strand
CGTGAAACGTGAGAAAGCGCGGTGGGTACATGCATTTCTCACGTTTCACGTCTTCACGTTTCACGCCCTCAAGCAGGAAAGAGTTGCGCCTTCAGGTCATTTCGGCACATGGAAATTTTCCCAACCCCTCACTTCTGTCTTGCGTTGAACAGAAAAGGAATTAGGATTCGGCTTGGCTTCGGACGTACGGGCAACGAGACGTTCGCAGCATCGGGAAGACTTCCGTAGATTGTGATCGCACGCACGGCGATGGATTGCCGGCCGTGTGATCCGCCCAGGCCAGGATGGCCGGGCGCGCGTTGCGGGAAAGGGCAGGGAAGCCATGGCGTCTCGCATCGGCAAGCGTTCGTCGCTCGCACACCTCTGGCAGGCCCCGCTCCTCCTGATCTCCCTCGGCCTCTTCGGCTACGCCGCTTACCTCTTCGTTGACCCGCAGCCTGGGCTCACGATCGATCAGAAGATCGACGTCGCGCGCGTCTATCTGAAGAACGAGCGCCCCGAGGCCGCGATCGAACAGCTCAATCGCCTGCTCACCACCGAAAAACTCCCCCGCGAGAACGAGGCGACAATCCACCTGATGCTGGCCGAGGGCATCGAAGCGGCGCAGCGGCAGAAGCGGATCAACATCCCCGCGAACCACGCGCGCATCATCGAGCAGACGCAGATCGCGCTGGCTCAGGGGCTCAAGCCCACGGCCGAGATGCACCGCCGGCTCGGCGAGAGCTACGAAGCGCTTGACCGCCCGAGCGACGCGCTCTCGCACTTCCGCCACGCGATCGCGATGAACCCATCCCACGCGCTGCGCCTGCAGCGCAAAGTCATCGCGATGCAGGCGGCGCAGGACGATCCACACCCGGCGGAGGCGTCGATCGACGACTACCTCGCGTCCAATGAGCTCACCGACAGTGAACGCGCCTGGGCGCTGGGCGAGAAGGCGCAGCTGCTCGCGGACCGCGGCGAGTTCGTGCAGGCGCGCGAACTGCTCGCCAAGGCGATCAGGCTCGACAACGACCCGATCGCGCAGGGCCAGGTGAACTACCGGCTCGGATACTGCGCGTGGAAGCTCGGCGCCAACGAGGAGGCCGAGCGTTACCTGCGCGTCGCCCGCGATCAGCTTCGCGTGCAGCACCCGCTCGACGGCGAGGCCGCGTACGTGCTCGGCAAGATCTTCCAGGACCGCAACGATGCCGCACAGGCGAACTCGTTCTACCAGGTTGTCCTCGTCAGCCATCCGGGCAACCGCGTCGCGCCGCTCGCGAAGCTCGGCCGAGGCGTGTGCCGTATCCTGCAGGGTGAAGACGACGCGGGGTTGACCGACCTGCACGACCTCGTCGAGCACATCGGTAGCAAGCCGTCGCGCGAGAAGCTGAAGACCGACACCCTCGCCGGCCTGCGTCAGGCGGCGGACGTGTTGACGGCGAAGCAGAACTACCAGGGCGCGCTGGAAGTGCTGGCTTACGAGCAGCAGCTTCAGCCCGAGCCGCCGGCGACCTTCTTCGCGCGGCTGGCGACGGTGTACGAGAAGCGCGCCGAGCAGATCGATCGCACGATTGCCGACGCCGCGCCCGTCGAGCGCGTCCGCCGCACGCAATCGGTTCACGATTACCGCACCAAGGCCGGCGACGCATACGTCGCGTATTCCCGCATGCTCACGCTCGCCGACGACAAGGGGTACGGCGAGGCGCTGTGGCGGGGCATCGACCTGTACGACCGTGCCCCGAACCTCCAATGCGTCGTTTCGGCGCTGGAATTGTTCGTGGTCGAGCGCCCGGACGATTCGCTCACGCCGGATGCGCTGTTGCGCCTGGGCAACGCGTACCGAGCGGCGGGACAGTTCGATAAGGCGATCGAGTCCTACAAGCGCAATCAGTTCCGCTATCCGAACACGCTCGCGGCGAGCAAGTCGGGCGTGCCGCTGGCGCAGGCGTACATCGCCAAGGGCCCCGACGATTACCAGAAGGCCGAGCTGGTCCTGATCCAGGTCGTCGACAACAATCCGCTGCTGACGCCGGAAGCAGAAGAATTCCGCATGGCGCTGTTCGAGCTGGCTCAGCTCTACTACCGCACCGGGCGGTTCGAGGAAGCGGTGGGGCGGTTCGAGGAGATCACGCAGCGCTACCCCAAGGACGAGAAGCTCGGGCAGTTGCTGTTCCTGATCGGCGACAGCTACCGCAAGAGCGCCGGCCTGCTTGATGCCCGCCTCGCCTCCGCCGCCGACGCGAAGGCCTCCACGGGTGGGGCCGCGGAAGCGGCGGAAGCGCTCGCGGCAAAGCGCGATCGTCTGGCGAAGGCGCGCGGGCTTTACGACCAGTCGATCGAGTTCTATCGCGTCACGCCGCCGTCGCGCGAGAACGACAAGCTCTATCAGAAGCTCAGCCACTTCTACCGGGCCGACTGCGCTTACGACCTGGGCAGCTACGACGAAGCCATTCGCCTCTACGACGCCGCCGCGTTCCGCTACCAGGACGACCCGTCGGCCCTCGCGGCGTACGTGCAGATCGTCAACTCGTACTGCGCCCTCGGGAAGATCGAAGAGGCCAAGACCGCCAACGAGCGCGCGAAGTGGCTGCTGCGCCGCATGCCCAGCGAGTCGTTCGCCGACGGCGGCTTCACGATGCCCAAGGCATACTGGGAACAGTGGCTGAAGTGGACGAGCGCGGCGGGGATGTGGTGAGGAGAAACGTGAAAACGTGAAGACGTGAAAACGTGAGAAGCAAGATCTTCATCACGTTTCACGTTTTCACGTTTCACCGATGAGCCATGGTGTGTGATTCTGTCATCTCCGCCCTCGAAGAGCAGGTTGTCTGCTACCAGCGGCTGTCCAAGCTCGCGGAGCTGCAGCACGAGTTCGTGCAGCACGGGCAGACGGAAGAACTGCTGGACGTCCTGCACAAGCGGCAGGACGTGCTCAACGACATCGGCCGGCTTGAGGGTGTCGTCAGCCCGCAGAAGAAGCGCTGGGCCGCGTATCTCGGCGAACTGGAGGCTGCCGACCGCGCGCGGGCGGAAGTCTCGCTTGCTGAAACGCGGAGACTGCTTGAAGAGATCACCGCCGCGGATCGGAACGATGCGCTCGTGCTCCAGCAGCGGAAGTTGAACCTCGGCCGGCAGATCAACCAGGCATCGGCCGCGAAGCAGATCAATCGGAACTACGCCGCCGCCGCGTACGGACCGCGGCAGTCGCGGATGGACGTGAGGGAAGTGAAAACGTGAGGACGTGAAACGTGAAACGTGAGAAGACCCGTCTGTGTCACGTTTCACGTCTTCACGTTTCATCTCTTCAAGTTTGACGCAGCGACATGTGACTAATGAACACCGCCGCCCCTTCCAACTCGCCCGTCGCCACCGCACAGCGCATCGAAGAGCTGGGGCGGATCATCATGGCGTACAGCGAAGTGACAGACCGCTTGCAGCAATCGCACGACCAGCTCCAGCAGACGGTCGAATCGCTCCGCGGGGAACTGAGCGAGAAGAACCGGTTGCTCGAACGCCGCAACCGCTTGGCCGCGCTGGGCGAGATGGCCGCGGGCATGGCGCACGAAATTCGCAACCCTCTCGGTGGCATTCAGCTTTACGCGTCGATGCTGGCGAAAGACGTGTCCGAACGCGCCGATTCGCTCCAGCTCGTGACGAAGATTTCCGCCGGCGTGAAGCGGCTCGAGGGCCTCGTCAGCCAGGTGCTGCACTTCACGCGCGAGATCACCGCGAGCGTGACGGCGACGGACCTGTCGGAGGTCGTCGCGCAGGCGGTCGAGCTGTCGCACAACGCCATGCTCGCGCGCGAGATCGTTTGCGAAGTCGACGGTCCGGCGCAGCTGCCGGTCGTGGCCGACCCGGTGTTGATCGGGCAGGCGCTGCTGAACCTGCTGCTCAACGCCGCCGATGCGACGCCGAGCGGCGGCAGGGTGTCGGTCGTGTTTGGCGCGCCGACGTCGGACTCCGGGGCGCGGCAGTTCCACGTGGTCTTGCGCGACAGCGGGACGGGCATCCCCGCCGCGATTCTGGACAAGGTGTTCAACCCGTTCTTCACGACGAAGGACAACGGGACGGGACTTGGGCTGGCCATCGTGCACCGGATTGTCGAAGCGCACGAGGGCACGATCAGTGTGACGAACCCCGCGGATGGCGGGGCGCGGTTTGAGATCAGGATATGAGGAGTGAAACGTGAAGACGTGAAACGTGAGGAAAGCGCGGAACGTGATGGGCCTCCTCTCACGTCTTCACGTTTCACGTTTCATTTCCTCCGTTCCGGGAGTGACCCATGGCACGAATTCTCGTCGTCGACGATCAGGACATGATGCGGGACTCCCTCGCCGCCACCCTCGTGCGCGAGGGGCATGAGGTCATCGCCGCCACCGACGGCGCGGGCGCCGTCGCGCGCCTGAGCGCCGGGCGGTTCGATCTGATGATCACCGACCTGAAGATGCCGAAGATGACCGGCATCGAGCTGCTGGCCGAGGCGAAGAAGCTGCGGCCGGAGATGCCGGTCGTGCTGATGACGGCGTTCGCGACGGTGAGCACCGCCGTCGAGGCAATGAAGCTCGGCGCGTACGACTACATCCAGAAGCCGTTCGATGGCGAGGAGATCAAGCACCTCGTCGATCGCTCGCTCGATCACAGCCGCCTCATTCGCGAGAATCAGGCACTGCGCAGCATGGCGGAAGTCTCGACGCCGCGCCCGCTCATCGGCAGCGGCGAGGCGATGGACGACGTCCGGCGGAAGATCGATCGCGTCGCGCGCAGCAACGCGACGATCCTCATTCGCGGCGAAAGCGGGACCGGCAAGGAAGTCGTCGCCCGCGCCATTCACAACGCATCCGACCGCAAAGAGCGTCCGATGCTCGCGGTGAACTGTGCCGCGTTATCGGAAAACATGCTTGAATCCGAGCTGTTCGGCCACGAGAAGGGCGCCTTCACCGGCGCCGACCGCATGCGCCGCGGCCGCTTCGAGCTCGCCGATGGCGGGACGCTCCTGCTCGACGAGATCAGCGAGATCGCGCCGGGCCTGCAGGCCAAACTCCTCCGCGTGCTCCAGGAGAGCGCGTTCGAGCGCGTGGGCAGCAGCTTGACGCAGCAGGTTGACGTGCGCGTCATCGCGACGACGAATCGCGACCTTGAGGCGGCCGTCGATGAAGGAAAGTTCCGCCGGGATCTGTTCTACCGGTTGAACGTCGTCCCGATCGATCTGCCGTCGCTGCGGCAGCGCCTGGAGGACATCCCGGAACTCTGCCGGCACTTCCTCCATCAGGTCGCGAAGCGCGAGCAGAACGCGTTCCGCCACATCGAGCCGGAGGCGATTCGCGTGATGCAGAAGTACCCGTGGCCGGGCAACGTGCGCGAGCTGCAGAACATCATGGAACGCGCCAGCGTGCTGGAGTCAGCGCCGGGCGTAATCCAGGCCGAGACGATCGAGCCATGGCTCAAAGTCCGCGGCAGGACGACCGCCGCCGCCGAGAGCCTCGCGGGTAAGCCGCTGGCGGATATCGAGAAGCAGGTGATCCTCAGCACGCTCGAGCAGTTCAAGGGCCATCGCATCAAGACGGCGAGCGCGCTGGGTATCGGCGTGCGGACGCTGGGAATGAAATTGAAGCGCTGGCGCGAAGAGGGCGAGCCGATCGAGGTCGGCGCATAATTTGCGCGTCGGGCGCAGTTTTCGCGCTCCCCGCGATGTCAGTTGTCAGTCGTCCGTAGTCAGTTGCTATTCATTTGCCACGGACAACTGACCACGGACCACGGACCAGTCTGTGGCACAGGGTTTGAACTGTAAGGTCGATCTGGCATGTTCATCCAGCGACTGCTCAACCAGGGAAACGCGCCGTTGCTCGAGCGCACGCTCGAGTTCACGGCCCAGCGTCACCGGCTGATCGCGGAGAACGTCGTGAACGTGGACACGCCCGGCTACCAGCAGAAGGACATGTCGCTGGAGAAGTTCCAGGCCATGCTCCGCGACCGCGTCGCCATGCGCCGCGGTGGCCCGCCCGGCGCGACGTCGTTCGACGATATCGACGGCGAACTGGAAAACCCCGAGCGCGGCATCCTGTTCCACGACGGGAACAACCGCTCGATGGAGCAGCTCATGAGCGATCAGGCGAAGAACGCGCTGCTGCACAACATGGTGGTCGAGCTGCTGAAGAAACAGTTCGCGTCGCTTGAGGGAGCGCTGAGGGAACGGATTACGTAAGGATCAGTGGTCAGTTGTCCGTTGTCAGTCGCAACGACTCGACAACCCAAGCAACTGACGACGGACAACTGACAACGGACGGTAAGGATGTTCGACGTCTTAGACATGGGTGCCAGCGGCCTGCAGGCCCAGCGCACCCGCATGGACACGATCGCGGGCAACATCGTCAACGCGAACACGACGCGCAACGCGCAGGGCCAGCCGATCCCGTACCGGAGGCGGTTCGTGCTCTTCGCGCCGGGGCAACAGGGCAACCCGGAGAAGCCCGGCGTGCGCGTGCAGGAGATCAAGCTCGACCAATCGCCGTTCCAGAAGCGCTTCGAGCCCGGCCATCCGGATGCCGACAGCGAAGGCTACGTGAAGTACCCGAACATCGATCTGGCGATGGAGTACGTGAACGCACTGGAAGCGAGCCGCGCGTACGAGGCGAACGTGACCATGATGGAAGTGAGCAAGGCGATGCTGAACGCGTCGCTGAGGCTGATTGCGTAGATGTCATTGGTCACTGGTCACTGGTCAAGGAGGGAGAGGAACCTCTTTTTCCCTGCCAGTGACAAGTGACAAGTGACAGGTGACGACTCTTTATGATCGACGGGACGAACAACAACTTGAGTCTCGGCAAGCTTGCGGGCGGCGGAGTCACGCCCGCTTCATCGGCCGGCGCCGGAGGCCCGGGTGCGTCGAGCTTTGCCGACGTGCTGAAGAACAGCATCGACGAGGTCTCCAAACTGCAGCGGGACGCCAGCAAGGCTGTGGAAGACCTGGCGACGGGACAAACCGAGAATGTCACCGGCGTCATGACGGCCATGGAGAAGGCGGACATCGCGTTCAAGACGCTGTTGGCCATTCGCGGGAAGCTGATGGACGCGTACGACGAGATCAAGAACATCTCGGTGTGATGAAGAATTTTCGATTTTAGATTGGCGATTTGCGATTGAAGAGAGAGGACAGGACGTCTGCTCCCAATCGCGCCGGTTTGTTCAATCGGCAATCGGCAATCGCAAATCGGCAATGGGAAAGCCAGGAGGGCTGAACCATGGACTTCCTCAAAGGGCAGCTCGACAAGATCCAGCAGCAGCTCGGCGGGCTCAATGCCAGCCAGCGGATGCTCACCGGCAGCCTCGTCGCCATCATGGTGATGACGCTCGTGTGGTGGGGGCGCTACGCCGGCACGGCCGAGATGGAGCCGGTCCTGCCGCAATCGTTCTCCGCATCGGACGGCGCCCGCATCACCGGCCACCTCAAGTCGATCGGCATCACGACGAAACTCGACGGGGACCGCGTCCTCGTCCCCGCCGACCGGCGCGACGAGGCGCTGGCATCCCTCGCGTTCGCCGAGCTCATGCCGGAGAACTCCGTCAGCGGGTTCGACGAGATCAGCAAGCAGCTCAGTCCCTGGGACGGGCAGAGCAAGACCGAAGCGTACATGAAGGAAGGCAAGCAGCGGACGCTTCAAGCGGTGATCCGCGAGTTCCCGGGGGTGAAGGACGCCACCGTCATTCTCGAACCGGTGACGACGCGGCGCATCAACGCACCGAACGATTCGTCGGCGATGATCTCGATCACGATGAAGGACGGCGGCGAGGGCAGCCGCAAGATCGCCCACACCGCCGCCCAGCTCGTCGCGGGCGCTCAGCAGAACCTTCTGGTGAAGAACACGCGCGTCGCGATCGGCGGGAAGCACTACCGGATCAAGGGCGACGACGGGACCGGCGGCGGGGACGCCGGCGAGATCCGCGAACTGCTGGCCGACCACGAGCGCTACTTCGAGGACAAGGTCCAGGACCTCTACCCGTACATCGACGGGCTGTTCATCAAGGTTTCGGTGCACGTCAACCTCACGAGCACGCAGACGCAGAGCAAGACGTTCGACAAGGTGATGCAGAAGGAGCGAACGTCCAACACGCGAGCCGAGAGCGAACCCGTCCCCGGCCCCGGCGCCGCCGAGCCCGGCGCAGCCGCCAACCTGGGCGCGTCCATCGACCAGGCAACCCCGCAGGCCATCGCGGGCGAGAAGACGCGCGAGGAGAACGAAACCGACTTCGAGAACTTCGCGGACACGAAGACGGAAGTTTCCTCGAAGCCCGCCGGCGATCCCACCGTCCTCTCCGCGGCCGTGGGGGTCCCGCGCAGCTTCTTCGTGAAGGCCTACAAGACCATGTCCGCCTCGACGGCCGAGCCGACGCAAGCGGCGCTGCTGCCGATCATCGAATCGGAGTCGGAGAAGTTCCGCAGCGCCGTCGTGGCGAGCACCGCCATCCAGGATCCCTCGCGCGTGGTCGTCTCGGTGTACGACGACTCGCCGCCGCCGCTCATCGTCTCCGCTGCCGCCGTACCGAGCGGGTCGCTGGCGTCGGCGCTGGGAGATCACGGCAAGGAGATCGCCATCGGCGCGCTGGCGCTGATCAGCTTGTTCATGGTGTCGATGATGGTTCGCAAGTCGACGCCCGCCCCGATCATCGCCGCCGCCCCGGAATCGCGCGAGACGCCGCAGCTCGATGGGATGGGCGAGGTCGCCGGCATCGTCGGCGAGGGCGACTCGCTGCTCGACGGCATGGAGCTCGACGAGGACGCCGTCCGCACGCAGCAGATGCTCGATCAGGTGCAGACCATGGTTGCCGAAAACCCCGACGCCGCCGCCAATTTGGTGAAGCGGTGGTTGAATCGAACGTAAGGAAGCAGTCAGCAGTCAGCGGTCAGCTATCAGCCAGAGAAGAAGGCTAATAGCTCTTTCTGGCTGACCGCTGATAGCTGACCGCTGAAAGCTCGTATGCCTTCCGACCTCAACGGCGTCCGCAAGTCCGCGATCCTGCTGCTGTCGCTCCAACAGGATGAGGCGGCGGAGATCCTCAAGCGCCTCCCGCCCGAGGCGGTCGAGGAAGTCTCGCGCGAGATCGCCTCGCTGGGCGAGATCTCGCTCACCACGCGCAAAGACGTCTTCGGCGAGTTTTACAATTTGGCGCTGGCGAACTCGTACCTCAGTGAGGGCGGGCTGGAGTATGCCAAGAGCCTGCTCAAAAAATCGCTCAGCGAGGAAGACGCTGGGCGGATCATCAAGCAGGTGACGCAGCAGGTGCAGACCACGCCGTTCTCGTTCCTTCAGAAGGCGGAATCGGAGAACCTGCTGACTTTTATCCAGGACGAGCACCCGCAGACGATCGCGCTGATCCTGGCGCACCTCCCGCCGCAGAAGGCGAGCGAGATCATGGTCGGCCTGCCCAGCCAGAAGCAGATCGAGGTGGTGAAGCGCATCGCCAACATGGAGCAGACGAACCCTGAGGTGATCAAGGAAGTCGAGCGCGGGTTGGAGCATCGCCTCTCCGACATCGTCTCCCAGACGTTCGAGAAAGCCGGCGGCGTCGACACGGTCGCGGAGATCCTCAACCTCGCCGACCGCTCGACGGAGAAGGGGATCATGGAAGGGCTGGAAGCGGAGGACCCGGATCTCGTCGAGCAGATCCGGAGGCTCATGTTCGTCTTCGAGGATATTCTCCTCGTCAACGACAAGGGCATTCAGTCGGTGCTCAAAGAAGTGGACAACGAAGCGCTTTCTCTGGCGCTCAAGACGGCCAGCGAGGACCTCAAGCAGAAGATCTTCAAGAACATGTCCGAGCGGGCTGCGCAGCTGATCAACGAGGACATGCAGTTCATGGGCCCGGTGCGCGTGAGCGACGTGGAGTCGGCCCAGCAGAAGATCGTGGACATCGTCCGCCGGCTGGAAGACGCGGGAGAAATCATCATCGCCGGGCGGGGCGGCGAGTCGTCGATGGTGGTGTAGGTTCCGATAACGCGGCGCGGATGGGGATTCGCCCTGACGGAAGCTGGATCCGCACGAATTGAAGTTGGTTCCGCGCGGATTGAAACCGAATTCGCGCGGATTGAAGTTGGATTCGCGCGGATTGAAACTGAATTCGCGCGGATCGAAGCTAAACCTGTACCGATAGCAGCGGGTCACGCTCATGGGTCTGATAAAGTCCGCCAACGCGCCCGTCGCGATGATCCCGTTCTCGATGAAGGACATCGAGACGCAGGCCCGCGCGCTGATGAACCGGGCGAGGGAGCGGGCGGAGGGGCTGCTCATCGAGGCCCAGAAGGAAGCCGAAACGCTGAAGGCGGCGGCGAAGGTCGAGGGGCTCGTCGAAGGCAAGCGAGAGGGGTTGGCGAAAGGGCTCGAAGAAGGACGTAAGAACGGCGCGCAGCAGGCGCTGAGCGAGCATCGCACCGCGCTGGCGCAATTGATCAAAGGGCTGACGGAAGCGGCCGCCGACCTCGACGCGTCGCGGCAGCAACTCGAAGCCGATGCGCTCAAGGAAGTCATCGACCTGTCCATCGCCATCGCCTCACGTGTGACCAAACGGCAGGGGGCGATCGATCCGCAGGTGCTGATCGCGAATGTCGGCGAAGCGATGAAGCTCGTCGTCGCATCCTCCGATGTGCGCATCGCCCTGCACCCGTCGCAGAAGCAGTGTCTGCTCGATGCCCTGCCGCAGCTACAGATGACGTGGCCCGCGCTGAAGCACGTGCAGCTCATCGACGATGAATCGCTCGCCCCCGGCGGCTGCCGCGTGTTCAGCAGAGGCGGGCAGATCGACGCGGATCTGGATGGGCAGCTCGATCGCGTGATCGCGGACCTGATGCCGAATCCAGAAGAAGCCAGGAGCCAGAAGCCAGAAGCCAGAAGCGGATAAATCGCCACGTCTTTTCGGCTGGCTACTGGCTTCTTCTCTTATGCCCTACCTCTCCGCCCAACTCGACGCCGTCGAAACCTCGATGCCGCTCCTCGTGAAAGGGAGCGTGCAGTCGATCAGCGGGCTGACGATCGAGGCGAGCGATCTCGCACTGCCGCTCGGGTCGATGTGCAAGATCAGCTCCATGGGTAACCGCACGTCGTTCGCGGAGGTGATCGGGTTCCAGGGCGAGCGCACGCTCCTCATGCCGCTCAGCGCCCCGACGGGCGTGGCGCGCGGCGATCGCATCGAGAATGTCTCCTCCGCCCCGCGCGTCTGGTGCTCCCCGCAACTGCTCGGCCGCGTGCTCAACGGTTTCGGCGATCCCATCGACGGCAAGGGGCCGCTGCCGCTTTCCGAATCGCGCCGCATCGACGGGAAGAGCGTGGGCGTGCTCGATCGAACGAACATCCGCACGCCCATCGCCACGAGCGTTCGCGCCATCGACGGGCTGCACACCTGCGGGCTCGGGCAGCGCATGGGGATCTTCTCCGGCCCCGGCGTAGGCAAAAGCACCCTCATGTCGTCGATCGCCAAGCACACCAGCGCCGACGTCTCCGTCGTCGCCCTGATCGGCGAGCGCGGCCGTGAGGTGCAGGAGTTTTTGGAGAACAGTCTGGGACCGGACGGCCTGGCGCGCTGCGTCGTCATCGTCAGCACGAGCGATGATGCGCCGCTCCTGCGCGTCCGGGCGGCAAAAGTTGCCACCACGATCAGCGAATACTTCCGCGATCAGGGGAAGAACGTCCTGCTCCTGATGGACTCCCTCACGCGCATGTGCCAGGCCCAGCGCCAGATCGGTCTTGCCGCGAAGGAGCCGCCGGCGACGAAGGGGTTTCCGCCCAGTGTCTTCGCGCTGCTGCCGGAGATCCTCGAGCGCGCGGGAAAGACCGAAAAGGGCTCAGTGACGGGCTTTTACACCGTCCTCGTCGAGGGCGATGACTTCAACGAGCCGATCCCCGATGCGGTGAAGGGCATTACGGATGGGCATTTGTGGCTGAGCCGGACGCTGGCGAACCGCGGCCACTTCCCCGCGATCGACATGCTCCAGAGCATCAGCCGCGTGCGCGGGGACGTTGCGGAGAAGGATCACGTGCGTTGCGCACGCCGTTTGCTGTCGCTGCTTGCCGTGTACCAGGAGATCGAGGACCTGGTGAACATCGGGGCGTACGTCCCGGGCATCAATCCCGAGTTCGACCTGGCCGTGCAGGCGCGGCCGAGGATCGTGCAGTTTCTGCAACAGGAGCCGACGGCGCCCAGCACGATGGAGCAGTCGAAGAAGCAGGTGTTGGAGCTGGCTGCGTGGATCGAGCAGGCGGACAAGCTCATTCGCACGCAGGCGGCGAAGAAACGATGAGCCGCAGATGAACGCGGATGAACGCGGATAAGGAACGCCTGTGGCGAAATTCGTCTTCAAGTTCGACGGCGTCCTCCGGCAGCGCGAGCACGTCGAGAGGCAACGGCAGCGCGAGCTCGCGATCGTCCAGCAGGAAATGACGCGCCTCCAGGCCGAGCTCAAACAGCTCAACGAATCGGTGGAAGGGTCGACGAACGATCTGCGAACCAACCACCTGACCGGCAAGCTCGACCTGAACTTTCTCGCCGCCCATCGGCGGTTCATGCTGGCGATGCAGCGCAAGGCGATGGGGCTCGTGCAGCAGATCGCGTCCGTGCAGAAGCGGGTCGACGTCGCCCAGGCTGCGCTGGCCGAGGCGGCGAAGCAGCGGAAGATCATGGAGAAACTCCGCGAGAAGAACCTCGAACGATGGAAAGCTGACCTGTCGCGCAAAGAGATGATGGAGACCGACGAGATCGCCATGCAGATCGGCTACCGCAACAGCCTCGAAGAAGCCGCCCGCGCCGCCGCCGTTGACACGCTGAGCGTGGACAACACGCTGAACGTGGACAACACGCTGAACGTGGACAACACGCTGAGCGTGGGCAACGCGGAGGGCATCGCATGAAGAAGCTCGGCAGCGTCATCGTCCTGACCCTCGCGATCAACTTCCTCGCCGCGGCGGGGGGGATCGGCTTCCTCTTCAACAGCGGCAAGCTCGATCGGGAAAAACTGCTCGCGATCAAGGAACTCGTCTTCGCGCCGTCGCCGGTTGTCGAAGCGCCGACGACGCAACCGACCGACGAATCCGCCGCCACGACGCAACCGGTCAACAATCTCGAAACCCTCCTCGCCAAGGCCTCCGGTCGCACGGCCGGCGAACAGGTGGAGTTCATCCAGCGATCGTTTGATGCGCAGATGGCGATGCTCGATCGCCGCCAGCGCGAGCTGACCGATCTCCAGCGCCAGGTGGACCTGTCGAAGCAGCAGATGGAGCGCGATCGCGCGGCGCTGGAGAAGGGCCGCACGCAACTGGCGAGCGAGCAGGAACTGGCGACGAAGCTGGCGACCGACAAGGGATTCCAGGACAGCCTGCTCCTCTACAACACGATGCCGAGCAAGCAGGTCAAGACGATCTTCATGACGCTGGATGACGCGACGATGCGCCAGTACCTCCAGGCGATGCAGCCGCGCACGGCGGCGCGGATCATCAAGGAATTCAAGTCGCCCGAAGAAGTGGCGCGCGTGCAGAAGGTCATGGAATCGATGCGCCTCGCCGAGCAGGCGTCGGCCACGGGCGAGTAACGGCGAGTAACAAGGACGTTTCCTGATGAAGGTTCAAGAGCTGTTCCCGGGTTCGAAGTCGTCGCCCGCCCGCGCGGGAAAGTCCGCGGCTTCCGAGGGAAGGGGCGGCGACTTCGCCGATGCGCTGATCGATGCGCGCCGAAAGCCCGAGCCGAAGCGGGCGGAAGCGCCCGCGCCGGCCGCGAAGAACCCCTCGGCGAAGAAGTCGAAACCGTCGAAGGATCAAGCTGAACCATCGGAGGATGCCCCCGCGACCGACGAGCTTTTACCCGCGGTTGCGAAGGAGACGGTCCCCGCGAGCCAGCAGGCGGCTGAGAAGAGCGTCGCGACCGACGAACTCCCCGTCGACGAATCGGCGGAAGAAACATCGAGCGAACTACCAAAGACCGATGCGGACCTGTCGGCGATCCTTGCCGCGCAAGTGGCGCTCCCGAATGCGCCGAGTGATGTTGCAGTGACCGACGCGGAGGGCGTCGATGCTTCCGAGCCTGAAGCGGTGGCCTTCTGTCCGCCCGACAAGCGGAAGCCGCCCGTCGTCGCGACACCCGTCAACGCGACGGCAGACGCTGGGGCCGACGAGACGGGCGTCAACCGAGAGTCAGCGGATGTTGCGGCGATGCTCCTCGACCAGATCGAGGAAGTCGGCGATCTCGAACTGCCGCCCGATGTTGTTGTTGACGACGGGGACGTCGCTGAGCCTGTCGCAAGGACGCCCGTTCCGTCGACGAAGTCCGGCGCGACTCCTGCGCTGTTCGAGATCGAACACGACGCACCCGAAGCGGATGCGGTCCCGGACGACGACGCCGCGCCCGCCGCGCTTCCCGCGATCGCCAGCGCGTTCTCGATGGATGACCAAGCGCTGTCGATGGCCGACCAAGGCGGCCCGCAACCGGTCGCACCGCCTGGCCCGGATGCGGACGTCGCCCCGGCGTTGACGCAACAGCAGCCCGATGCGCCGCGGACCGAGCGTGCTCCGGCCGGCCAAAGCGCGCCGGCGCCGGTTCCGCCGCAGGCGCATTTCGTGGAAGCGAACCATCCGAAGATCGTCACCGCCGTCCGCGGCGAACTGCTTCCACACGGCGGATCGATGCAGATCCGCCTCGATCCGCCGGAACTTGGCGCGCTGCTGGTTTCGGTTCACATGCAGGACGGCGTCATGACCGCGTCGTTCCACACCACCAACGACGACGCGACCAAACTCCTCAGCCACAGCCTCAGCCAGCTCAAGCAGGTGCTGGAATCGCAGGGGGTCAGTGTCGAGAAGCTCCAGGTGCAGCAATCCCCGCGCGACCAGCAGTCGGGCAACGACGATCCGCGCCAACAACCTCGTGACCCGCAGGACGACGCCGCCCGTCAGGAGCAGCAGCGCAAGGAGATGCTCCGCCGGATGTGGCGGCGGCTGTCGATGGGTTCCGATCCGCTCGACCTCGTCGCGTAGCTGAAGCGAACCGCGCCAAGGTACACGCGCGGCGTTATTTTTTTTCCGCAGTCAGCGTGGCCTTCTTGTCGTCCTGACCGGTGAGCTTCGAGCCGTCGACCTTGGCGGTGTACTTCGCGTCGCCCCCTTCACCCGTCAAAGTGAAGGTGAGGGCGTCGCCCTTGAGCTTCGCGTCCTTCAACTCGAAGTCCTTGCCGTCGACTTTCGCCGTGCCGGTGACGTCCTGGAACTTCTGCTTCAGTTCGAGCGTCGCCTTCTGCTCGGCCCCGCCTGCGCCGCCGTTGGCGGGCTTGATCGTGGCGTTCCACGAGCCCTCGACTTTGGCGGGGACGACCCAGAAATAGATCGTGCTGTCGTCCACCTGGTCCTCGGCGTCGGGCTTCCAGTCGTCCATGTCGAACGAGTGCGACACGATCCGGCTGCCGGGCTTCATCCCGTCGAGGATCTTCGGCCGCAGCTTCATGTTCACGTCGGGCAGGAGGTACATCGCGAGCACGTCGGCGTCCTTGAACTCCATCGTGAACAGGTCCTTGATCTCGAACTTCACCTGCTCGCTGACACCCGCCGCCTGCGCGTTCTCCTGGCTCTCCTTGATGCGCTGCGGGTCGATGTCCACGCCGATGCCGTTCGCGCCGTGCTTCTTGGCCGCGGTGACGATGATTCGCCCGTCGCCGCAGCCGAGGTCGTAGACGGTGTCGCCCTTCTTCACCTCGGCCATCTCGAGCATGCGGTCGACAACGTTCTGGGGCGTGGGGACGTAGGGGACGTCCTTCTTCACCGGCGCCGACGCCGTCTCCTGGGCGCGAAGGTTCGCGTCGAACGCGACGACCGAAACGAGAACCGCGACCACCCACGGCAGATAGTTCCTGCGCATATCAATCCCGCCTTTCATGAGGAAACCTGTTGAGGCTCCAGCCCTTGTTGTTGAAGTTGAGTCATCGACGATCCGTTTCGCGCGACCAGAAGCAGCGGCACGCCTGCCGCGAGCACCGCGAGCCCGACGAGCGCCCACACGCCGGTGTACATCACGCTCGAGTACAGCATGTACGCGCACGCCGCGATGAACAGCAGCGGCGTCACGGGATAGAGCGGCACGCGGAATGGGCGCGGGGCATTGGGCTCGCGGACGCGCAGGACGACGAGCGAGCACGCCGCGAGCAGGAAGAAGAACCAGAAGACCGGCGTGGTGTACTCCACCATCGCCGCAAAGCCGCTGGGCGTGATCCCGCCGAGCAGCACGAGCGCAAGGGAGATGAACCCTTGGACGATCAGCGCGTTGGCGGGCGTGTTGCCGCGATCTTCCCATTGGCCGAGCCGGCCGAGCAGCGGGAAATCGCGGCCCAGCGCGTAGTTCGTGCGCGCGCCGGTGAAGATCGTGGCATTGGCCGTGCTGAGCGCGGCGAGGCAGACGATCACGCTGATGAGGATCAACCCGGCCTCGCCGAACGCGCTGCCGAGCAGATCGGCAGCGACGGCGCTGGATTTGGCGACGCCTTCAAGCCCGAGTCCCATGACCATCGCGAGGTTGGCCAGCACGTAGACGGCGGTGACAATGCCGATGCTCCAGAACAGCGCCGCCGCGATGCCGCGCTTGCTGCGCACCTCGGCGGAGAGGTACGCCGCCTCGTTCCACCCCCCGTAGGTAAGCAGGACGAAGACCATCGCCATGCCCATCGCGCCGAGGCTGAAGCCGGTCGTCCCCGTCGATGCGGGCGCGTCGATCGTGCCGCGCGACGACGCCAGGTAGAAGCCCGCGACGATCAGGAGCAGCACGCCGAGCACCTCGCAGACCGTCAGCACGATCTGCGTCCACTTGCCTTCGCGAAGGCCGATGACGTTCACGGTCGTAAGGACGACGACAACGGCGGCCGCGTAGATCGCGGGCGACGCGCTGCCCAGGTTCAGTACCTTCGACGCGTAGTCGCCGATGACGAACGCCTGGATCGCGATCGATCCCGTCTGAATGACGGCAAGGCGCGCCCACGCGAAGAGGAACCCCACGCTTGGGCCGTACGCGCGCGTGAGGAAGTGGTAGTCGCCGCCGGCGTTGGGGTAAGCCGCGGCGAGTTCGGCGTAGCAAAGGGCCCCGATGAGCGAGATCACGCCGCCCAGCACCCAGAACCCGATGAAGTGCCCCACCGTCGGCGAGTTCCCCGCCACCCACGACGGCGCCTTGAAGATCATCGAGCCGATGACGATGCCGACGATGATCGCGATCGCGTCCATCAGCGAGAGGCAGCGGCGGGGGGTTCCTGTCTCGGCGGCAGCAGTTTCCACGCGAAAGCGACTCCGTCCCGGGTTCGAGGAAGCCGTGATGATGAGGTGGGGCGGTGGTTTGGGGCAATCAGAAAATTGCCGGTGGGAACGTTTTTCTCTGGAAAAGACTCGCGGCACAGCCGCCGGGCTCTCGATAGGCCAGAGCCGCGCGGTTACGCGAAGACGATCAGGAGCACGCCGTTCAATATGAGAATTACGTTTACGAACGCCCGAAACGTCGGGCCGTCGAGCCTGTGGTGCAGGTACTCGCCGACGCTCAGCCCCGCGATGAGGAACGGCAAACCGACGAGGCAGAGGGTGAGCGTCTGGTCCGACCAGGTGCCGGAGATCGTCCAGCCGGTCATGAGCCCGAAGTTCAGCACGAGCCACATGACGCCGAGCGTCGAGCGGAACTCGCTCTTCTCCGGCATTGCCCGCTGCGCGTAGATGACCAGGAGCGGCCCGCCCGTCGTAAACGCGCCATGGATGACGCCACCCGCGACGACAAGGATCTTGGCGACAGGATCGGGCACGAGTTTCAGGAGACTGGGACGGAGCAGTCCCTGAATGCCCATGATCGTGACGAAGATGCCCAGCGCCAGTTTCGACGCCCGCGGGTTGAGCAGCTCGAACACGTACATCCCGATAACCAGCCCGACGCTCGCGAGGAGGACGATGATCAGCAACTCGCGCACGTTCACCCGCGCGTGCCACCGGGCGGTGAGGATCGTGTACATGACCGTGCCGAGCACGACGAGCGTGCACTTGCCCGCATCCAGCCCCACGAGCATCGCCAGCAGCGGCAGCGCGACGATCTGGTTGCCGAAACCGGTGATGCCGGCGACGAGGTGCGACGAGAAGATGAGCAGGCCGGCGAGGAGGTGAATCGTAACGGGACTCATGCGCGATGCCTCTCCCTCTCCCACGGTACTCCGGGGGAGAGGGCAGGGGAGAGGGGCAGAGTGCGCGAGATGGTGATGAACCGTTCGATGCGCAATCCGATGCCAGTCCTCGAATCGACCGATGCTCGACGTCGCACGTCACTCGCCCCTCTCCCCTGCCCCCCCTGCCCTCTCCCCGGAGTATCGGGGGAGAGGGAGTGAGGTTATTGAACCCGCGCCCCGATCGTCGCCAACCCGCTCAACCGATCCGCCGGCTCACCCGCCGCCCAGCACATCCCGCGGAGGATCAGCAGGCGGAAGAGCGGGTCGTCGAACGTCCACGTGTAGTGGCCGAGGATGCTGACGAACACCCGGCCCTTGCCCTGCTCGCGCGCCCAGAGCAGCGGCTGCGGTGCGCCGTCCTCAACGCCGTCGGCGAGCAGGTGGATGCCCCTGGCGTCGCCAACCAGGTTCCAATAGCTCTCGTCGACGAACGACACCTTCTCGAACCCGCGCGTGATCGGATGAGCGGTGTCGCGGATGGTCAGATCGAGTGGGCCGTGACGGAACTTGGACGCGCCGCCGCGCCACGCGAGGCCGATGCGATCGGCGAGCGCCTCGACGTCCTTGCGCCCGTCGACGGCATAGTGCAGGTAGACCAGCCCGCCGCCGCGGGCGAGGAAACCGTCGAGATCCTTCGCCTTCTCACCCGTCCACGCGGGATTCGCGGAGTAGAACACGGCCACATTCGCGGCATCCCACTGCGCCGCCGTCGGCCAACCGTCGGCCTGCTCGACCTTCACGCTGTCGGCGAGGCCCAGCAGTGTCGTCCAGCGCTTCTGCCACGCGGGATAGTCGTGCTCCGATGGCCCGTGATCCTTCGGACCCGCGACGAGGAGGACGATCAACGGCTTGGGCGACGGAATCGTCGCAGGCGCGGCACCCGCGCGAAGCACCGCCTCCAGCTCCGCCCGCGTGCGCGGCGACGGGACACCCTTGCGCTCGATTGGCGCGGGCGTGATCGGCTCGGTCAGCAGGAACGTCAGCAAGTCGCGCATCTTCTGGGCGCCCAAGCCCTCCGCCAGCCCACTCGGCATGATCGACAGCGCCGACGGCGACACCTTCTTCACATCCGCGCGCTTGAGCGTCGCGCGCTCGCCTTCGTAGTCGCCGCGCACGATGAAGTTCTCCGGCGATGCGCCCGCCCCGCGGAGGAGCCCGTGAAATACCCGGCCGTCCTTCATCGCGACGGTGGAGCCGATGTAATCCGGGTTGAGCGCGCCGCTCGGCTCGCGGATGTCGCGCATGACGGATTCATAGTCGCGGTGGACGAGGTTCGACAGGTCCGGCCCGAGGTCGCTGCCCTGGCCGCGAACCTGGTGGCATTTGTAGCAGCCGGCTTCGTTGCCGAAGTAGATCTGTCGGCCGCGCAGCCAGTCGCCGCCGTTCAACTCCGCGATGGGCTCGGGCGAGGAGAGTTCCTCCGCCGACTCCGACGGCGGCCGCGCCCACGGGACGAAGAACCGCCGCAGCGCCATCGGCCGCGGACGCGCATCCTCCTGGGTGAAGAAGGAGACGTTCAGCGTCGCAGCGCCGCTCCCCGTCGGCATCACGATCTCGACGGGGACGAACTCGCTCGCCGTCGGCGCGACCTTCAACTGGGTGCCCGCAATCTCTCGCGCGCCGGCGCGAACCTTCAGCTTCGCGCGCGACTGGAACGACACTGTGACCTCTTCCGGCGCCGGCGTGAAATCGATCTGCGATCCCGGTTGCACCGCGGGCTGCAGCATGTTCCGCAGGTCCAGCGCCGTGCGGATCGTCAGCGTGCCCGGCGTATCGAGCAGCTTCCACATCGCATCGTGCTCGGCGCTCCCAGCCGTGAAGGCGCGCGCGACGTCGAGATCAACATGCGGCAGCCAGCCCGACCAGGACCTCGTTCCGTCTTCAGATTTCCACTCCGCCATCACGCCGGTCAGGTCGTACGCGAGATCAACCTCGGCGTGCTGCTGAATCTCTCCGGTAGCGGGCGATTGAATCTGACCCGGCAGGGTGAGGCCGTATCCGATCGCGCGGCGCTGCGGCGACGTGCCGATGACGAGCGTCCGCCCGTCGCGCGCGAGTTGCACGCTCCCGACCTCGACGCGATCGCGCGGCGCGCGCATCTGCCGCTTCACGATGGCATAGCCGGGACGGATCGCCTCGAAGCGGTCCCCCGCGGCGACGTCCCGGCCGGCGACGATCGACGTCCCCTTCGTGATGCCCGCGAGCGTCGCCGGATCGAGAGGTTTGTCGAACGCGACGCGCACCTCGCCGGGCCCCGCGGGATAGACCAGCGCCGGCTGCGGCGTCTTCTCGTCGCGGTAGCGGAGCTGATACAGCTTTCCCTTCCCCGTCGGCCCAGTGCCCCAATCGGGGTTGCCGCCATGAGCGCACATGACCAAGTCCCCGCGCGGCGAGACCGTCGCGTCGAGCAGCAGCATCGGCATCGACGCGATGAGCTGGTTGCGCGCAACGTAGCCGCTCGGCGTCTTCACGAGCGTGGTGCGGTAGAGCTTTCCGCGCGACTCGCCGCAGACCAGCGCGTCGCCGCGCCACGATGGTGGGCCGAACGTCGGGCCGCCGTTGACCGGTTCGTTGAACGTCAGGCCGCACGTGGACTGGTGCTGCGGGGCGTAGTCGAACGTGCTGGGCTCGTCGATGACGTTCGGCAGGTGCGTCGGATGGCGCGCGGGGAAGCCGTAGTGCCGGCCGGGCTGAATGTGGAGCAGTTCGTCGAGCGGGTTGCCGTTGGGGGCCCACGTCGCGCCTTCCTGGTCGGTGGCGAAGAGGTCGCCGGCGCGGTTGAACGCCAGGCCGACAGGGAAGCGGATGCCGGTGCAGACGATCTGTCGTGACGAGAGGTCCGGCGCGACGCGCAGGATCGTCCCGCGCTCGCCCTTGAGGTCGAAGCGCGACACGCCGCCCTTGTCCTTGACGTAGGGGTCGGCGAAGTTGGTCGTGCCGACGCCGAAGTAAACGCTCTGGTCCTTCGGATCGATCGCGACGCCCAGTGCATCGACGCCGTGGAAGCTGAGCGGCCAACCGGTCGCGACGACGATCTCCTTGTCGGCCTTGTCGTCATTGTCGGTGTCGACGATCAACGACAGCTTGCCCCTGCATGCGATGAACAGCCCGCGGCCGTGCGGGTAGTTCGGCGGGGTGAGGGCGATGCCGATGGGCTGGGCGATGGGCCCGGCGGGAA
>JBAUGM010000060.1:0-25086 GCA_049679725.1 Tepidisphaeraceae bacterium | reverse complement strand
AAGAAGCTCGGGCGAGACGCCCAAGCCACGACAGGGCGGGTCGCGCCACCCTGCGCCTGCCACCACCTCGACGTCACCACGGCCGTCAGCGCCGCGAGGCAGAAGAACGCCTGCGCGAAGCACGCGTGGACGATGGCCAGGTCCAGTTCGACCATCACCACGCGCAGCCCGCCGAGCACACCCTGGAAGATCACCGCGCCGAGAACGCCCGTCGCCAGCCAGCGCACCGAGCGGCGCGACTCGCGGCGGCGAAACAACGACGCGCCCACCAGCACGAAAGCGACGAAGCCAATCAGCTCCGAGAGGTGATGGTCGCGGACGAAGGAGACGCCGAACGTGGCCAACGTCACCAGCCCAAGTGCTGTTCCGGAAACGGCCAGCCAACGTCGAGTGACTGCGTTGCGTCCCCATGCCCACACGCAGAGGAATATGAGAGTCGCGAGGACGCCCACGACCGTCCCCATCAGCCGGTGCGTGTGCTCGTAGAAGATCCCGCCGATCCACTTGCTCGGCGGGAAGGTGAACATGTTGTAGCCGTAGCTGTTCGGCCAGTCGGGCACGCTCATGCCCGCGCCGTGCGACGTGACGAGCCCGCCCATGAAGATGAGCGGGAACGTCGCCGCCGCCGTGAGCAGGGCGAGCGTGTGGAGCGGGCGATTGTACGGGCCGAAGGTCATCTGGATGATAAGGCGAACATCGAACATCCAACACCGAACATCGAACACCGAACGAAAGGCGCCGCCGCCGTCTTATCACCTCGATGTTCGGCGTTCGATGTTGGATGTTCGATGTTCGCGTTCATTTCTTGCATCAATGCTTAACCACGAGCTTCTCCGCCCCCTCCACATACCGCGTCTGCGGCAGCCAGTCTTCCTCGACCAGCGGCGAGCTGTACTCGTACGGCCCGTGGTGCACGACCGGCACCTTGTGGAAGTTCCCGTGCGGCGGGGGGGTGGGGGCGTCGTTCCACTCCAGCGTCGTCGCTTCCCACGGGTTCTGCGGAGCCTTTTTGCCCCAGATCCAACTGCCGATGAAGTTGATCACGAACGGGATCTGCGCCAGCCCCAGCGCGAAGGCGCTCCACGAGATGAACTCGTTCATCTCCTTGTACTGCGCGAACGACTGCGTGTAGTTCATGTAGTCCGCGACGCGCCGGGGAAATCCGCCGATGCCCAGGATGTGCATGGTGAAGAACGTGCAGTTGAACGCGATGAAGGAAAGCCAGAAGTGAATCTTGCCGAGCGGCTCGCTCATCATCCGGCCGAACATCTTTGGGTACCAGAAGTAGATGCCGGCGAAGATGCCGAACGTGCTCCCGCCGAACAGCACGTAGTGGATGTGCGCGACGATGAAGTACGTGTCGTGGATGTGAACGTCGACCGCGGTGCTGGCCATGAAGATGCCGGAGAGGCCGCCGATGACGAACATCGCGACGAACGCGATCGCGTTCCACATCGCCGTGGTGAAGCGGATGTTCCCGCCCCACAGCGTCCCCAGCCAGTTGAACGTTTTGATGGCCGACGGCACGGCGATGAACATCGTGCTGACGGCGAACGTCGTGCCCAGCGTCGGGTTCATCCCACTCTGGAACATGTGGTGCGCCCAGACGATGAACCCGAGGAAGGCGATGCCCGCCATCGCGTAGACCATCGGGCGGTAGCCGAAGATCGGCTTGCGCGCGAAGACGGAGATGACGTCGCTGACCATGCCCATGGCGGGCAGGATCATGATGTAGACGGCGGGGTGCGAGTAGAACCAGAACAGGTGCTGGTGGAGGATGACGTAACCGCCGCCGGAGTTGTTCGTGATCGTGTTCGAGAAGACGTGGCTGTACGGGAGGAAGAAGCTCGTGAAGCGGTGGTGGTCGAGCAGGTTCATCATCAGCGTCGCGGCGAGCACGGGCGTTGCCAGGAGCACGAGCAGCGACGTGATGAACAGCGACCAGACGGAGAGCGGCATGCGGAACATCGTCATGCCCGGGCAACGGAGCTTGATCATCGTCGTCAGGTAGTTGACGGCGCCCATCAAGCTCGAGAAGCCGAGGAAGAACAGCGACAGGAACCAGCACGATTGCCCGTCGAACGCGGCCTTCTGCACGAAGCGGACGGAGACGATCGCGAAGATCGCCGAGAGCACGACGGAGACGCCGGTCTTGAGGAACTTGTTGTCGAAGCGGACGAACCACGCGCAAATGAAGCCAGCGAACATGAACGCCGCGAGCGTGTTGGTGATGACCGGGAACATCGGCCAGGTGCTGAACTCCGGCCGCAGGAGGTTGGCGGCGAAGCTGCCGATGCCGTTGTTGGTTTGCACGGCGCTGAGCGGGGGGTAGCTGGTCCACCCCGCGGCCGCGGCGCCGCCGGCGAGGCTGAAGCCGGCGAGCATGATCGTGCCGGCGGGCACGGCGCTCCAGAACGCGAGCCCATTGAGGAACGGGAACGCCATGTCGCCCGCGCCGATCTTCAGCGGGATGAGGTAGTTCCCGAACGTGCCCACCAGCAGCGGGATGATCACGAAGAAGATCATGATCGTCGCGTGCATCGAGAAGACCATCGTGTAGAAGTCCGGCGGCATGCCGCCCGTCCAGCCCATGAGCTTGGAGAGGATCGGCACATCCGCGCCCGGCCAGCCGAGCTGCCAGCGGATGAGCATCGCGAGCAGCCCGCCGACGACGAAGAAGAACAGCCCCATGAACAGGAACTGGATGCCGATGATCTTGTGGTCGCACGAGAAGACGTACTTGCGGAGGAAGCCCAACTCCTCGTGAGGCGCGTGGGCGTGGGCGTCGTCGTGATGCGTAGCGAGCGGGTGGGGGATCGCGGTCATAAGTGATTCTCTTTGCGTCCGTGACTTCGTCAGACATACCCCGGCCCGCTGAAGCGGGCCTCGCCAACTTGAGGCTTACGGCGCCGCCGCGACGGAGGCGGTCTGCGTCGTAGGCGCCGTTGTCGGCGCCGCGAGGCCGGGCGGCGTCCGGTCGAGCTTCAGCTTGTCGTACTCGGCGCCATCGAGCACGACGAGCCGGGCCTGCATCGTGTAGTGACCCTGCCCGCACAGCTCTTCGCAGACGATGTCCCAGTAGCCGGGCAGGTACGCCTGCACCTCGGTGACGCCCGCCGCCTTGAGCTTCTCGAAGATCGCGGTGCGCTGCTCGCCGGCCGGCGGGAAGCCGCCGGCGTTGCGGAGGATCGAGCTCTTGGTCTTCTTCTTGTCGGCGGGGTCGACGTAGCGCCAGCCGATGCGGTCTTTCTCCTTCGCGGCGCCCCCGGGCGCGTTCTCGTCGATGCGGACCGACAGCTCCTTTGTCGCCGGCTTGTCCAGAGCGGTCATCAGCTCGTCGAGCTTGTACGTCTTGAGCGTCTCGTCCGCCTTGGCGGCGCTGGTCTTCGTCGCGGTGAACACGATCTTTCCGCGGATGCCGGGGACGGCGTCGAGCTTGACGCGGAAGTTGGGCAGGAAGAAGTCGTGAATGACGTCCTTGGCGCCCAACTGCACCTCGACGGGGCGGTTGACGGGGATCTTCATCTCGCGGGCGAGAGCGCCCTGCCAGTCGTCGTCCTTGCCGTCGGGATCGGAGAAGTCCTTGCCGAGTTGGTTCTCGCTGTCGATGTAAGCGTTGATCGCCTGCACCGCCTGCGCGTACGGGAGCGACGCCGGCCCGGACACGCCGCCGCGGGTCTTGCCGTCGGGCCATTTCACGTCGGTGGGCTTGGGGTAGATCAGGTATCGGCCGAGCTTACCGTCGGGGCCGGGGTAGACGATGTTCCACTTGAACTGCTGGCCGATGACGAGCACGCGCGCCAGGTCGGGTCGGTTGGCGTCGGGGTTGAAGCGCAGCCGGTCCCAGATTCCCTTGTTCGCCACCGCGAGCCCCGCGAGGATCACGGCCGGCGCGAGCGTCCAGGCCATCTCCAGCCGCGTGTTGCCGTGGATGAAGACGGCCTTCTTGCGGTCGGGGCGGCTGCGGTACTTGATGAGGAAGACGATCAGCGTGACCTGCACGAGGATGAACGTGATCGTCGTGATCCAGAACGTCCACGTGAACAGCGAGTCGATCGCGTGCCCGTGCACCGAGTAATCCGCGGGGAGCCACCAGTGAGCAAACCCCTCGGCCGCCAGAGCGCGCGACGGCGCAGCAAGCAACGCGGCCGCCAGGGCGATGGCGGCCAGTGCGAAGCGCGTGATGCGGTGGTGGCGGCGAAGTCGGCGGGGGAACGACATCTCTCCGGTAGTGATTCGATTCACCGACGAACACTCCTGTTCTGCGGCTGCTCTGTGATCTCCCCCGGTAACGCCCGCGCGCGACACACGACAGAACCTGAGTGCGTGTCGCAAGAGGGACGGGCCGCTGTTCACGACCCGTCCCCCGGACGATCGCAAATCAACCTCGTTTTACTGCGCGGCCGCCTGCGGCGCGACAGCCTTCGCCGGCTGCTGCTCCGACTTCGCGGCCTTCAGCACGGCGGCGGCCTTGTCGGTGCAGCACGTGCCGCACGCGGCCTTCTTCTCAGACCCGGCGTTGGCGACGGTGACGGTGAGGTCGGTCGGCACGACCATGGCGGACTCCGGCTTGAAGGAGAAGTCCTTCTCCGCCTTGCCGTCCTTCACCGTGATCTGCTCTTCCTTCTCGCCGAACTTCTCGTGCCAGGCGACGAGCGTGTAATCGCCATCAGGGAGCGTGCCCTTGATCGTGTACTTTCCATCCTCGGCGCTGACGGCGTGGAACGGGTGCTCGAACACGCCCACGTACGCGCTCATCCACGGGTGAACGTCGCACTTCACGCGGAAGGTCTCCGTCGCCTTCGGCTGCTCCGGCACCTTCTTGCCCGGGTCCTTGTTCGGCTGGCCGAAGTTGAACGCGGGGTTGGTGACGGCCAGCGAGTGAACATTGTGCAGGAAGCCGTCGGAGTTCTTGACGGCGAGCTCCTGCCCGACGGTCATGCTCAAAACGTGGGGCTCGTACATGCACCCCTTCTGGTCGAGGACGACCGGGTCCTTCGGCGCCTCGCCGCCGAGGGCGGCGGGGTCGGCGGCCTTGATCGAGATGATCACGTTGGCCAATTCGCCCTTCTCGCCGGCGACGACGGAGGGCTCGACGACGGGGTCGGCGTGCAGCGCCTTGCACTCGGCGACGGCGTCCATGGCGATCTCCTTCGCCTCCGGCGCCGGGCCGTCGAGCTTGACGTTGCCGGTGATGTCCGCGCTGACGATCGACGCGACGGCGGCCGAGAGGGCCAGCGCCGATACCCAACTTACCTTCTTCATGAATGGCTCCTTCTGAAAGAAAAGAGTGTCCAACGGTGTCATGACCAAACGCATCAGAGAAGACCTCTCCGCTCCGTCACCGTTAGCACCATCGGGGTCGCGAATCATAAGGGAACGAGAAACGTGAGTCCAAGCCTGGGATAGCCCATTTTTACGTTCCATCTTGCTCAGTTTTCCGCCGCTTGCGGCGTCGCGGATCGAGCGCCGTTGGTCCGCGACGCCGCAAGCGGCGAACACGTCGGACACGGCGCGGATCGCGATACCTCGACCTGACCCGCCGACGCGCCCAGCATCGCCAGCGTCACGAGCTTCATGACGGGCGACGGATTGACGCTCGCCGACCCTTCCGAGAACGTGAAATCCGCCGTCAGGGGTTTACCGGCCTCGACGGTCACGTCCTTCTGCTGCGTGCCGAATTTCTCGTGCCAGGCTGTCAGCTTGTACGTCCCCGGCGGGACGTTCTCGATCGCGAACGCGCCGTCGGCCTTGCTCACGGCGAAGAACGGGTGATCGAAGATCTGCACGTACGCGCTCATCCACGGGTGCACGTCGCACTTCACGCGGAACTGCTCGGCCGCCTTCATCGAGCCGATGTTCTTGCCGGGGTCCTTGTTCGGCTGGCCGAAGTTGAACGCTTCGTTGACGGCGGCCAGCGAGTGAACGTTGTGGAGGAACGGGTCGGAGTTCTTGATGACGAACGGCTGGCCGACCTGCGCCGCGAGCACGTGCGGCTGATACATGCAGCCCTTCTGATCGAGCACGGCCGGCGTCGTCAGCGGAGCAAAGGCGCCGGCGACGCCTTCGACGGAGATGATGACGTTCTGCACCTCGCCACTCTCGGAGACGGCGATGGACGGATCGGGCACAGGTTCACCATGTTGCGCCGTGCAGCCCGCATCGGCGCCCATCGCGATGGCGCCGAGTTCGGGCGGCTTGCCCTTGAACGTGACTTTACCGGCGACCTTCACGCCCGCGATCCGCGGCGTGGGCGCGGGTTTCTCCGAGGCGAGCGCGGGCGTCGCGGCCTTGGGCGCTTCGGGCGCTTTGCCGGGCAGCACTTCCTTGCCGAACTCCGGCAGCAGCGCGATCGGCTGGGGCTTGGCGGCCGGCTGGGTCGAGGCCTGCGTGGATGGCTTCGTCGTCGCCGCAGTCGGGGCCGTCGTCGGCGCAGTCGTCGGACCGGTCAGCGGCGTCACGCCCTCCAGCGCGCCGGGTTTGGCGGGCTGGATGCCGGTGTAGTTCGCCGCGCCCGCGGCGTAGAGGAAATCGAGCAGCAAATCGCCCTGCGCATCGGGCGTGTCACCGTAGAGCGACTCGACGCGCTGCACTTCTTCCGGTGGCGCGCCCTGCGACTTCGGCCAGGTCAAACCGTCCAGCCGTGTGACCGCCAGCCCCGTAAGGAACGGCGGCATGGCAGTGCCGACCTGAATGACCGGCGGCTCCTGCACCCAGTGCCGCACCCAGCGGCGCTGCAGCCGGCGGTGCGTGAGCGACAGGTTGGGCGCCGTCGGGTTCTTCTGCGCGCCCTCGACGCTGCCGTCACCGAGCACGTGACACTTGAGGCACTGCATCTCGTAGAACAGGCTCTCGCCGCGCTTGAACCGGTCCTTGCTGAGCGTCGGGCGCGGCGCGTCGACGAACGGGAACGGCGAATCGTAGAGCTCCTGCGTGAACCGCGCCTTGAACAGGAGTTGCCGGTAGCTGCGGCCGAGCTCGACCGGGTTGTTCTTCGTCGGGTCGAGCTGGAGCGGATTCACCTGCCCGCGCGCCAACCCCCAGCGCGTCAGCGCTTCGGTGGCGTTGGCGAACTCCGGCCGGCGGAACCAGTCGTCGCCGGGCCAGGCGGACTCGGCGTAGAGCGGTCCCTCCGCCGCCTCCATCTCCGCGTGGATGTACTTCACGACGGGGTCGAGCGTCTTGTTGAGCTGTTTCGATTCCTTGTTTGAGATGGCTGAGAAGTACGCCGCCAGCGCCTCGGCCTCGGCGTCTTCGAGCGGGAAGCTGGGCATGCGGACGTCGATCTTGCGCCCAACGCCACTCCCGCCGCCCAGCGTGTCGCTGTGGAGCAGGGGGCGCAGCGGCTCGACGTTCTTGAGGAAGTTGAACAGCCACGCGTGCTGAACCTTGTTCCCCTGACCGCGGAGCGACGGCGGCGCCTCGGTCGTCATCTCGTCGGCCTTGTAGTACTGCTGCACGGCCGGGACGTTCTGCTCCACCTGGTGGCAGTTGACGCAGTTGTACTTCTCCGCCACCTGCCGCCCGAGCGCGATGCGCTGCGCGGATTCCGTCAGCGTCGCGTTGTGCAAGCGCTCGCTGATGAGGCGGTCGCGGTTGCTGATGACGAACGTGACGATCGCGTCCACCTCGTGGTCGGTGAGGTAGAACGTCGGCATCTTCAGCTTGTCGTACGGCTTACCCGGTTCGCCGTCGCGCGGCTCGAGCAGCACCTTGCCGCGGTCGAAGACGCGCGTGTTCTTCAGCTTGTGCGTGATCCACGACGTGCGCGAGTGCTCGACGTGCGGCCAGCTCAGGTCCAGCGCGCCGGCGGTGCCCGGCTCGACGGGCTGCCCCGCCAGCTTCGACGACTTGGCGCTGAGGCCGTTGACGAGCGGGACCTTGACGCTCTGCGCGTTCGGCATCGATTCGACCTTGTGATGGTCGAGGAAGCCGAAATCGAGCTTGTCGATGGTCTTCTGGCCCCAGTCGGAAAGGTTGGCGCAGGGACTGGTGAGCGTCTCGGCGCCGTTGATCGCGTGGCAGCTCATGCAACCGTAGTGGCTGATGAGCTTCTTGCCGAGGAAGACCAGGCGCTTGTCATCGCGCGACATCTCCTCGACCTTCGCCGCGGCGATGGCGGCGCCGTCTTTGTCCAGCGGGTCGACGGGCTTGAGCGCGTCGACCGCCAGCGCGGTCAGTTCCGCGTCCTCATCGGCCTTGGCCAGCGCGGTCTTCGCGCTGAAGCGGCTCCGGAGGAACATCGCCGTCATCTCGATGAGCTTCGCGCTCTCCGGTTGCGCCAGGCCGGCGGCCCAGGTGTCGTTCGGCGCATCGTTCGTGCGCTTCATCGACAGCAGGTATTCCGCGAGGTCCGCCGCCTGCTGGTCGGTGAGGCGCAACTGCGGCATGACCGTGTACTCGCTGTAGTGGCGCGGCTCCTTCAGCCAGTCGAACAGCCACTGCCGCGCTTCTTCCGACGATCGACCTGCGAGGAGCTTGGAGCCAATGCCGGACAGCTCCGGCCCGTGGTGCATGAAGATCGGCCTGGGCGAGTTATCGGGGTACTTCGGCGCGGCCGATTGCTCCCCGCGCTCGCCAAGGTTCTCCAGCGCGTAGAGCTGGCGCTCGTTGTAGGTCATCTGGTCGTAGAGCTTCTGCGCCTCGGCCGTGAGCGCCTTGGTGTCCGGCGCTTTGCCGAGCGATTTCGCCAACTGATCGGCGAGCTTTCCGTTCTTCACGAGGTCCGTGACGATCCACTGCTCGCCGATCGTGATGAGCTTGTCGCCGCGCTTCACCGTCGTCGTGTCGTTCAGGTTCGAGTGGCAACCGAGGCAGCCGATGTTGTTGAACACCGCCTTGCCGTTCTCGATGTTGCCGCGCAGCGCCGGATCGAGCCGGTGCTTCGGGGGCAGGGGGGTTGCGGTGCGGGTGAGGTACTCGGTGATGGCGCGCGCTTCCTGGCTCGTGCGGCGCAGCTCCTCGTCGCTGGAGTTGTTCTCCAGCATGAAGAAGTGCGGCATCTTCGTCGTGGGGCGGAACGCCTTGGGCGACCAGATCCACGTGTTGATCATCGCCGGCGAGAGCTTGGCGGTGATGTGACGCAGATCGGCGCCGACCTTGCGCTGGCCATTGGCGGTGACCAGGCGCTCGTCGCTGGGGTTCGCGGGCGCGATCTCCGGGGAGATGCTGTCCATCTGGTGACAGTTCACGCATCCCATGCTCTTGAACAGCATCCGACCCTCGTAGACGACGGGGGCCTGATCCTTGATGTCGTACGCGTTCGTGTGACACCGCACGCAGTTCGCCTGCAAATACTGCGGCGGGAGCATCGGGCGATCCCAGTAGTGGTTGACGTCCTTGAACGACGTCCCCGACTGCGGCTCGTACTTCTTCCAGTACGTGAGCTGCGGCACCGCGCGACTCTCGCGCCCCGTCACCGGATCGACGTAAGGAGTGGGCGGCGCATCGACTGGCGCCTTCTCGGGCACCGCGAGCGGTTCGTGCTCCGCCGCTTGCGGCGTCGCGGATCGAGTTGCTGCCCCATGCTCCGCAGGATGCGTCGCAGGCGCGGGCGCGTGGTGCGCATCGAGGTCGAACTGCAAACTCGCCAGCCGCGGCACGAGCGAATCGTGCGGCCACACCGCCGCCAGCATGCTGGAGAGGTCTGGCCCGTGATGCGCTGCCAGCGCCGCCTTCGGCTTCAACTGCGCCGGCAGGACCGGAATGCCCGTCTTCTGATCGACCCAGATCGGCCGCGCCGTATGGGCCGCGAGGACGAAGTCGGTTTCGACGCCCGAGCCATCGTGGCAGCTCGTGCAGCCGACCTTCTCGAAGGCGTGCGGGCTGTCGACATCGACGTAGAGCGCCAGGTTCGGGTGCGCGAGGTAGACCGGCGACGCGTCGAGCGCCGTCTGGCCTCTGTCCTTGCGCACGACGTTGACCTCGTCCACCATGGCCGCGCGGTAACGGTCGCTGAGGAGGTTGAACTCGGCGGGCTTGAGCTGCGTGCGCAGCGCGTTGTGCAGCTCTTCGACGTAGCGCATCGCGGTGTTTCGCGTCGTCGTGATGATCTTCTCATCCGCGCCGGCGGGGATCTCGACGCGAACCTTCGGCGAGCCGGTGCTCCCGGCAACGGCGCCGTTGGCGGCGTCGTAGCTGAGCAGCGCGCGGAGCATCTGCTGGAAGACCGCTTCCTGCTGCGTCGCCGCGTCGCCGCGCAGCGTGAGGTCGTACTTGAACGCGTCCAGCTTCTTGCCGTCGACCGTGACGATCGCGGGCTTGTCCTTGCCGAGGATGCCGCTCACCGCGTTGACGCGCACGGCGTTGCGCGCGATCGCGGCCGGCACGAGCTGGTGCGCCCACGCCTGCCAGAAGTCCGCCATCGCGACGGGGCCGGGCTTGGCCGCCGTGGCGACCGGGTCGGCCGCCTTCCCGCCGGCGGTCGCGGGCAGATTCAGCTTCCGCGCGGCGGAGACTTGCTCCTCGAGGAATGCCAGCAGCTTCGGCTCGGTGAAGTCCCTGTTGTCGATGTGGACGTGGCACGTTGTGCAGCGGTCGATCGACTCGACGCGCTTGAACCCGCCCAGATCCGTCTGCACGTCCGGCAGCACGACTTGGCGGGCCCGCTCCGATGGGTTGATGAACTGCAGCAGCGGCGTCGCGCGGAGGTGCGCGCTGAGCTTCGCGGGAAGGCTCTTGGGTTCCAGGGCGGCGAGCTTTTTGTTCAGCAGGTCGACGTCGGCGGTGAGTTTCGTGCGCTCGCGCTCGATCTCGGTCTTGGCCCTGGTCCGCTCGGCCACCTGCCCGCGCAGTTCCTTGAGCTGCGCCGCCATCTCCGCGAGCCGCTCGGCCTGTTTGTCAACCTGCTCGCGCGGGCCGGCGATCTTCTCGCGCAGCGCCTTGACGCGCTGCGGCTGGTTGGCGGTGATCGCGTCCTGAAGCTGCGATTCATCGACCGTCAGCAGCGCCTTCTCGCTGTTCTGCTTGAACTCCAGGTTCGAGCGGTCGCTGATGAGCTGCGTGATCTGCGCCGCAAGCTTCTTCTGCTCCTCGGCGCTGATCGCCAGCGTCTTCTCCTGCGCGGCGAGCTGTTCCTTGAGTTGCTCGAGCCGCTGCTGTTTTTCCGGGGTGGATTCGCGGTCGATCTTGTCCGTGACCAGCGCCGCTTCCCACACGCGGCCGTTGCGCTGCGGGATGCGCCAGTCCTTGTTGTAGTCCTGGACGATCGACCAGCCGGTCACCGCCATCAGGACGACCGCGCTGACGGCAAAAACCCAGTTGAGGCGCTTGATGTTCCAGTACGTGTCGGTGGGAATCGGCATACTGAAAATCCGAAAGCCAACTTGCTGCGTCCGTGCCTACGCGCGAGGGCCGTTCAGTCGATTCAGTGGCGTCCAACTCTACATCGTGCGATCTGTCACAAGCTTCATTCCGCCTAGACCTGAACCTCGCCGCGCGACAAACCTGAGCCTCTCGTCATCCCGACTCGCGCGACTCTCTCGTGTGCGTGCGGGTGATTCGGATACCCGCCGCGCGACTGATCGCCAAGTTGTTGTCCGGCCATCAACAGCGCTCGCTCTTTGCTCTTCACGAAAAATGATAAAGCATGCCTTGAGGCCAAACAAGCAACCCGCCACGTCGAAAAATGGCGGTCGAAAAATGGCGAACGATTGCGCAGCGTCATGTGCGAGCGGTTTGCCGATAGCTGCGGCGGGAGAGTTGCCGATAACAGCGGGAGATCGACTGTCCCAGGGCACGAGAGGTTCACACGATGCGAGTGGCGAAGAAGACGCCGGCAAAGCGATTCACGTGGCTGATGGTTCCCGTCATCGCGGCGGGGTGCGCTTCCAAGAACAAGGACTCCGAAGCGCCGGCGTCTGACAAGCAGATGCAGGCCCGCGCCAAGACCGACTTCGACACGGAGAAGGAGCCCGCCATCACCGTCGACACGCGCTTCGCCGCGGGCAAGCTCGCGGAGAGCCAGAACAACGCCGCCGTCGCGGTGAAGCAGTACGAGGAAGCGCTGAAGCTCAAGCCGGACCACGTTCCGTCGCTCTACCGGCTCGGCGTCGTCTTCGCCCAGCTCAAGCAGTACCCCAAGGCGATCGACACCTGGAAGAAGTACCTCAAGGCCACCCACGACTCCGCCAACGGCTACGGCAACCTCGGCTTCTGCCAGGAGCTGTCCGGCGACTTCAAGGCGGCGGAGGGTTCGTATCAGAAGGGGATCGCGAAGGATCCGAAGAATCAGCCGTGCCGCGTGAACTACGGGTTGATGCTCGCGCGCCAGGACCGCATGACCGACGCGATCACGCAGTTCCGCGCCGTCCTCACGCCGGCGGAGGTCTCCTACAACCTCGGCTCGATCCACGAACAGCGCGGCCGCAAGGAACAGGCGAAGGCGGAATACCGCAAGGCGCTGGAGCTCGAGCCGGACTTCGCCGACGCGAAGGCGCGGCTGGCGGCGATTCAGACGATCGAGGAATGATTTCTGGTCGGGAGGGCGAGGCTCCGCCCGAGCCGTCTTTGTTTCGAGTCCGGACGCCGGCTCGGCGGGAGCCTCGCCCTCCCGATGACCCCAGCACTCAGCGGGGATAGCGACGGCGGCGCATCGTCGTCACGGCACACGCGCCCGCGAGCAGCATCGCCGCCGACGGCTCGGGGATGTATGCGATGATCTGCTCGCGATACGACGCGATGTCCGCCGCGAAGGTCGGGTTGCCGAAGATCGCGGTGCTGCCGGGTTGGCCCTCGAGCATGTCGATCGCGTGCATCATGCCGACGAGCGTCCCGCCGGCGTCGAACAGCGCGCCGCCCGAATCGCCGGCGGCGGCCCCACCCTGGTTGGTCGCGTCGTCAAAATCCGTGACCAGGCTGCGCACGTCGCCAAACCCCGCATCCCGCGCCACGGGCATGCCGTTCTCCGTCGTGTTCAGTGCCCAGCGGATCGTTTGCGTGCCCAGCCACTTGTAGCCGGACCGTTCGGCGTTCGGTTCGTCGGTCGTCTCGGTCCACGTTGTGCCGACGACGTCGTAGAACGTTTTTGCCGCCGCGCGGTCGCGACCGTTCCCCACCATCACCACGGAGGCGCCAGCCGCCGGCGTAACCGAGGCGATCGACAGGTCCGGCAGGGCGGGGGCGCCGTTGATGCGAAACAGGACGAGATCCGTCAAGTTACCCGTGAAGACCGGATCGTGCAGCCGGACCATCGATCCGCCGACGTCCGTGAACGATTGACCGCCCAGGACGATCGTGCCCGCGCCGACGTGGGCCGCGGTGAGGACCACGCCATCCCCGAGGTAGATGCCGGAGGCGCCGTTCAGCTTGCCGACGTTGTCGAACTGTGACACCGTCCCCGCCGACGTCGTGTTCTGCGTCCCGTCGCCCCCCGCGACGATGGCCGCCCCCGCAACCTGACTCAGCGCCATCACCCCCGCGGCGCAGAAACCCCCGATCAAGCGTTGATACGTCTCACTCATTCACGGCTCCCGTTGTCGTCCCCTGAGGTCGCGGAACTATACCACAAGACCGGCCGCCTTTGACGTCCCCGGCAAGCGGGCTTACGCTCCCGAACAGCCTATGGCCCACAATGTCGCCCTGTTCGTGACCTGTCTGACGGACCAGTTTTACCCCCACGTCGGCGTGGCGGTGACGAGAATCCTCGAGCATTACGGCTGCCGAGTCTCGTTCCCGCAAGCCCAAACCTGCTGCGGCCAACCTTTTTTCAACAACGGCTTCCACGACGAGGCCCGCCCGCTCGCGCAGCGCTTCATCGAGATCTTCGAGCCCTACGACTACGTCGTCACCCCCAGCGGCAGTTGCTGCGCCATGGTCCGCGAGCAGTTCCACCAACTGCTCAAGGGCGATCACGCGTGGGAGCACGGCATGCACGCGGTCGTCTCCCGCACCTACGAGTTCGTCGAGTTCCTCGACAAGGTGTTGAAAGTCGACCTGTCTCAACTGTCACTCCCCAAGCCCGAGTCGATCACCTATCACTACACCTGCCACCTGCGCGGCATCGGCGTGAAGGACGAGGGGTTGCGGCTGCTGCGCCAGATGGGCAACGTCGACTTCCGCGCGATGGAAAAGACCGACCAGTGCTGCGGCTTCGGCGGAACCTTCGCGGTGAAGTACCCCGCCATCAGCGGCGCGATCGTCGAGGACAAGGTCAACTGCATCTCGGCGACGGGCGCCCAAACCCTCGTCTGCAACGACGCCGGCTGCACGATGAACATCTCCGGCATGTGCCACCGGCAGGGCAAGGACACGCGGGTGAAACACATCGCAGAACTGATGGCGCAGGCGATGGGGATCGACGTGACGAGCTGGTGACACCTGGTGCGCGCGGATCCGCCGCTTGCGGCTTCGCGAACCAGCGGGCGCGAAACGTCGACGCCTTCACCTCCCGCGCCCCTCGTTCCGCGAAGCCGCAAGCGGCGCCTCACCGCGCCGGGAGCACCCCATCCCGCGGGCAAAGCAGGCGATGATCAGCCACTGCGCCGCCGCGTTCGTCCCCGCGACGAGTCGGCCGGAGAAACCCGTCGTCGTCACCACGATGCCGCACAGCGCGAGCAGGACTTGTGCGCGGTTGTGCAGCACGACCTCAGGATGACAAGCGACGCGCGCACGTTTCAATCCTGATACGTAATAGCGTCCCCTGGCGAGGCCGCTTCAGCGGCTGGGTCTTCCTCCCAATCGCGCGATTGTCAGCTTCCACACCGCAAAACATTCTCGGACGCTCCCATTCCGCCCATCCGCTCTATCCCACACCGCTTCCCCACCCGATGAATAGAAGTGGATTCTTGCGTCGTCGCCGGGGGACGGTCGGGATCACGCATGTACGAGAAGATCAAATCGCTCGACGGCCAACACCCCTGGCGGAACGTCTCATCTGACGGGTACGTCGACTACCACGTCCGCGCCCGTCGCGGCGGGCGCGTCGTCTACTTCAATTACCCGCTGGCGCGCGAACTCGACCTGGTCCCCGCCAACCACGTCGCGCGGATGGACGCGCACCTCGAACGCGCGCTGCTCGACACGTTCGCCCTCCAGATCATCAACGAGTACGACCTCAAGCACCGGCGCTACGATGCCGCCGCCATCCGCCCGCAGTCGTGCATGGCGACGCGATATCTCCAGGCACAACACAAAGACAAGCGCGGCTTGACCTCCGGCGACGGGCGGGCGATCTGGAACGGTACCCTCCGCACGCGAAGCATGACGTTCGACGTCTCCAGCCGCGGGACGGGCGCGACGCGATTGAGCCCCGGCGCGCAAATTGCCGGCGTCCCCGTGAAGACCGGCGACGACAGTTGGGGCTACTCCTGCGGCCGCGCGGATCTCGACGAGATGCTCGGCACCGCGCTGATGAGCGAGATCTTCTACCGCAACGGGTTGCCCACGGAGCGCACGCTCTGCGTCATCGACTTCGCCGACGGCTCGGCCATCGGCGTCCGCACGGCGCCGAACCTCGTGCGTCCCGCGCACATTTTCCGCTACCTCAAGCAGGGCCGCCGCGAGGAGACGAAAGCATCGCTCGACTACTTTGTCGAGCGCCAGGAATCGAATGGATTCTGGAAGCTGCCGAGCGATCCGAAGGCGCGCTACCGCAAAGTGCTCCGCTACCTCGCCCGCTCCTACGGCAAGCTCGCGGCCGTGCTGGAGGAAGAGTACATCTTCAACTGGCTCGCGTGGGACGGCGACAACATGCTCGCCAGCGGCGCGATCCTCGACTACGGTTCGATCCGCCAGTTCGCCGCCAAGCACGACAAGTACCGCTACGACGACGTCGACCGGTTCAGCTCATCCCTCACCGAGCAACGCTTCTGGGCGCGCGAGAGCGTGAAGGTCTTCGCGCAGGCGGTCCGATTCATCATGACGGGGCGGAAGCTCAACCTGAGGCGATTCAAAAACGCCCGCTGCCTCGACGAGTTCGACCGGTCCTTCGACCGCGAGCGCGACCGCCGATTGCTCTGGCGTCTCGGGTTCGCACCCGCGCAGATCTCGCGCCTGCTCAAGCGCGGCCGGCGCGAGATCCGCGACCTCCGGCAATCACTGGCGTTCTTCGAAGACCAGAAGGTCGCCCGCGGCGTCGAGAAACTCGACGACGGCATCACCCACAACCCCGTCTTTCTCATCCGCAGCCTCCTGCGCCAGCTCCCCGAGTTCTACGTCGAAGCCTGCCGCAGCCAGTACGGCGCCATGATGCCCGCGGGCCTGCTCTGCAAGATCATGGCCGCGTCGTACGCGTCGCGGCGCGACCTGAAAATGACGCCGTCGCGACAATCCCGCGCCGAGCATTTCCAGCGCTGCTACCAGCGTTTGCTCGCCAAGGCCGGCCCGTACCACCTCGTCCTCGGCATCGTCCGCCGTCGCTCCGCCGTCATCAACCACGAACGCCGGATGACCGGCGACGCGATGATCTACGTCGTGGAAGCGCTGATTGGCGCGAAAGACAAGCTCGCGCGGCACGAACTTCAGTTCGTGATGGACGCGTTCATCGCGTCGCAGGTGCTGGTGCCTGGGGAGTGGAAACCGATCGATCCGCGGGAGTTGGAGGGGACTGCGCCGAAAGCAAAGTTGCTCCGCGCGATCGAGGAGGGGTTGGAAGTGTGCAAGGAGACGGTGTAGTCGATTCGGCTTGCCTCTATCCTGAGTTGCCTCCCACTACGTCGGTTTTCTTAACTTTGCGGGCGATCGAATGAGACGGACAAAGAAGCAAGCCGCCGTCGCGACGACGAACGATCCCACCCACGACCAAACCGCCGCATTCACCCCCACAGCGACGATCAGGTTAAGCAGCATGTTGCCGGTGGGAAACTCTTCGCTCGGACGCAGCGGCGTCATCACGAGCCAACCTACGGTCTGCTCGAGAGTTGAGGTCGATGTAGCCGATGGAGGGGCGAACGCCCGCATGCCTTCGCTGAAGAGAATGACGACAGCGGCGATGCAGAGGACGGGAAAGACGAAGACGAACACGGCGGTCTTGATCCACCAGAACGTCTTTGAAGGCCATCGAAGCATGGCTTGAGGCTTCACTTCGCGAACAGCACGCGCTCGACGAACCCCGTATCCACATCCCCGCTCTTGAAATACTCGTTGTCCATGATCTGCAAATGCAGCGGGATCGTCGTCTTGATCGGGGCGATGTGGAACTCGCTCAGTGCTCGCTTCATCGAGGCGATCGCCTCGGCGCGGGTGGGGCGGTGGACGATGAGCTTGCCGATCATGCTGTCGTAGTTCGGCGGGATGCGGTAGCCGGCGTAGGCGTGGGAATCGAGGCGGACGCCGGGGCCGCCGGGGGCGCGGAACTCCTGGATCACGCCGGGCGAGGGGGCGAAGTTGCGCGCGGGGTCCTCGGCGTTGATGCGGACCTCGATCGCGTGGCCGGTTTGTTGGATGTCCTTCTGCTTGAACGGCAGGGGCTCGCCCGCGGCGATGCGGATCTGCTGCTTGATCAGGTCGATGCCGGTGACCTGCTCCGTGACCGGGTGCTCGACCTGGATGCGCGCGTTGACCTCGAGGAGGTAGAAGTTCTGTTCCTTGTCGACGAGGAACTCTACCGTGCCGGCGTTCGTGTAACCCGCCGCCTTCACGAGGCGCACGGCGCTCTCGCACAGCTTCTCGCGGACAGTTTGCTTCAGGACCGGCGAGGGCGATTCCTCGACGAGCTTCTGGTGGCGGCGCTGCATGGAGCAGTCGCGCTCCCACAGGTGAACGGCGTTGCCGTGGTTGTCGGCGAGGATCTGCACCTCGACGTGCCGGCCGTACTCGACGTACTTCTCGATGTAGACCGTCGAGTCTTTAAACGCGTTCTCCGCCTCCGCCTGCGCCTGCTTGAAGCCCGCGCGGAGGCTGACGTCGTTGTGCGCGACGCGCATGCCGCGCCCGCCGCCACCCGCGGCGGCCTTGATGATGACGGGGTAGCCGATCTCCTGCGCGATGCGCAGGGCGACTTTCTCGTCGTCGACGGCGCCGTCGCTGCCGGGGACGGTCGGCACCTTCGCGCGCTTCGCCAGCTTCTTGCACTCGACCTTGTCACCCACGGCCGCCATCGCTTTGACGGGCGGGCCGATGAACTCGATCTTGCAGCTCCGGCAGATCTCGGCGAAGTGGTCGTTCTCCGCGAGGAAGCCGTAGCCCGGATGAATCGCCTGCACGTCCGCGATCTCGGCGGCGCTGATGATGCGCGGGATGTTCAGGTACGACTCCGCCGGCGGAGCGTCGCCGATGCAGATCGCCTGGTCGGCGAGCTTCAAGTACGCCGCGTCCTTGTCGGCGGTCGAGTAGACGACGCACGTCTGCACGCTCAACTCGCGGCAGGCGCGAATAATCCGCAGGGCGATCTCACCTCGATTGGCAATCAGGATCTTCGAGAACATGCGTGTTTCGTTAGCTCGTCGTGGGCGTCAGGTATGAGAGGTGATGCGCGCAGTGGATCAGGTTCAACCGGCGCGCGTCGGCGTCCTTGAGATGACCGAAGATTCGGTGCGGCGCGATGGGACCAGCGAACGTCTTGAACTTCTTCATCGTCGCGATAAACGAGTCGATCGCTTCGTCGCTGCAATCGGCGGGGGGCTGCATCGGCTCGGGGGCCTTGATCCCCTCGGGCAACCTGCCTTCCGCGAGGATGCCGGGAATCCTGGGCTTGTTCTTCGCCTGTTCCGGCGAGTCCGGGGGGAACGGTCCCGGTTGCATCCGGAACTGCACCGCCTTGTCGAGGTGCGCGCACACCTGCGGCAGCGACCATGCGCCGGCCTGGACGTATCCGCGTCGCAGCTTCCGCACGTCGGCGATCACCTCGTCCTCGTTCGCGAACTGCACACCCGATCGGCGCGTCCCCGCGGCCTTCGGCTCCAGGAACGAGAGGTGATGACCCGCGTGCAGGAGCGTCAGTTTGCGCACGTCTTCGATCGATACCGGGCCGAACGGGCCGAAGTCGATGTGGGAGTGCGGGTAGGCTTTCAGCTCCTTCAGCAACGTCCGGAAGCCCAGCACGGCTGCGTCGTCGCAGTCCGGGCTGGGCGTCATCTCGGGCGGCGCCTGGAAACCGGGCGGGGGTTTGCCGGTGCTGAGGATCAGGTCGATGAACGCCTTCTTCTGCGCCGCCTGCTCGGGTGTGGGCGTCGTAGAGGCCGGGGGGTTCAGTTCACCGCCATACGCCAGGTGCCAGCAGATCATCTGGAGCGACCAGCTCCCGTGCTGCGCGTAGCCACCCACGCGCAGGCGATCGAGCTCGGCGATCGCCTCGTCTTCGCTGCGGAACGAGAGTGCTCGCCGCGCGTCGCTCATGGCTTCACCACGAACAGCGGCTGGCCGAACTCGACGGTCTGGCCGTTGGTCACGAGGACCTTCACGATCGTGCCGCGCGTCTCGGCCTTGATGTTGTTGAAGACCTTCATCGCCTCGATGACGCAGACGTCGGTTTCCTCATCGACGGTGGAGCCGACGGAGACGAACGGCTTCGCGTCAGGGCTCGATGCGGAGTAGAACGTCCCGACCATCGGGCTCTTGATCGTCGGAAGGTTCGCGTCGTCCGCGACCGCGGGGGTCGACGTCGTCGAACCTGCTCCCGTCGCAGCCCCGGTCGCGAGACCGGGGGAAGGTGCGCTGACAGCGGGAGGAGCGTAATACCCCGAGCTTGCGCTGGGGGCCACGAAATCCACTCCGCGTTTCAAGATCACCCTGCGATCGCCATCCCGCACCTCGATGGTGCTCAGGTCGTTGGCGCTCATGAGCTTCACGATCTGCTCGAGCACGCGAACGTCCATCGGGCTTCCCGACGTGGGCGCGCTGCGCTTTTCACGGTTTTTTCCGGCGCCGCGCCCCGCGGAACCCTTCTTCGATGTCTTCTTGTTGTTATTCAAGGTGGCAACCCTCGAAGGACTTGTCGAGCGACGACAGCACCTCGCACCCGGAGTGCGTGATCAGCACGTCGTCCTCGATCCGCACACCGCCTTCGCCGCTCAGGTAAATCCCCGGCTCGACCGTCACGATCATGCCCGGCCGAAGCTCTTCCTCGCCGCCCGTCTTGCGCATGGACGGCAGCTCGTGAATCTCGCGCCCGATGCCGTGGCCCAGGCCGTGGCCGAACTGATCCTTGAAGCCGGCGTCATCGATCACGTCGCGCGCGACGCGGTCCGCCTGCTGTGTCGTCACGCCGGGGCGCAGGAACTTGATCGCCGCCTCCTGCGCGTCGTGAACAACCTTGTATATCTGCTTCATCTTCGGGCTGACGCGCCCGACCATCAGCGTGCGCGTCAGGTCCGAGCAGTATCCCTTGAACAGCGCGCCCCAGTCGATCAGCAGCGGCTGGTCGCGCTGCACGAGCGGCTCGCCCGGCCGATAGTGCGGCAACGAGCTGTTCGCGCCGGCGGCGACGATCACCGGAAAACTGCTGTTGCTCGCGCCACGGCTGCGCAGCTCGAACACGAGCAAGCCGGCGAGGTAGTTCTCCGACTGCCCGACCTTGATCTCGCTGCGGATCGCCTCGAACGCTTCTTCCGCGACGCCCACCGACTTGCGGACGAGGTCGATCTCGTGATCGTCCTTCACCTTGCGGATGTTCGTCATCACATCTTCGAGCGGCACGAGCTGGACCGGCATCTTGCCCTTCTTCAGCTCCGTCTGCAGCGCATCGACCTGGCCGACGGTGGTGAAGTTGGCTTCGAAGCCGATCTTCTTCACCTTCGCGCCCGCGATCGCCTTCGCGCAGGCTTCGGACATCTTGCCGTCACGCATCGTGACTTTCAGCCACGATGCTTCCAGCTCGGCCTGCTCCTTGTAGCGGAAGTCGGTGACGAGGTGGATGTCCTTCTCGGTGACGAGTCCGACGGAGTCGTCGCCGGTGAAGTTGGTGAGGTAGGCAAGGTCCGGGGGATGGGTGAGGAGCAGGCCGTCGAGGCCGAGCTCCTTCATCCCGTCGCGCACGGACTTGTGCCGAACCTTCAGGTACGCCTTGGCGCGAGAGACGGCGGCGGTCTTCATGTTGGTTGCGAGTTGCTGTGTCACGCGGTGCGGAAAAAGAGGCCCGAACAGTACGGGCAGAGGGCGGGCGATGTCAACGGACGGGCGGTTCCCGCGCGGTTCCCGCAACGTGGGGACCGGAATGACGACGCGCCAACGGGGTCGGCGCATTAAAGTAGAGAAGGGCGCACTTTAGCGGACTGTTGGCGCCACGCGCGCGGGAGGTGGAATTGAAGCGGGTGGTCCGGTTCGCCGGCGTAACGCTGCTCGTCATCACGCTGACGCTGTCGGCGGCGCTGGGGTTCGGAATGGGCCGGGAGGACACGCGCCGCGTGCGCGCGTTCGCCGATGCCGTCCGCGGGTGGCAGACGAGTCCCGATTACCGCGCCGTCTCCGCGGAGTACGTCACGCTCGGCGTCGAGGCGATGCGCGCCCGGCTGTGCGGCGCGTCGGCGGGCACCGTCATCATGGCGTTCCGCTCCCTGCCCGGACTCCCGGCCCACCTCGCGGTGAGCGAGACGTCGGCGGCGCACTACGACGCCTTCTCGCGCGGCGAGGTCTCCGCTTACCTTCACCTCGCGAGCGAGCAGGGCATTGCCGACGGCGTGGCGATGGTCGAACAACTCGGGCGGCGCGACCCGCTCACGGACGAAGACGTGATCGCCTTCCTCGCCGGCTTCAAGCTGCCCGTACCGACGGTGACCGACGCCGGCGCCATCGCGGGCGTCCGCCGACTGCTCGACGACGTTCAGCCGGCGCGGCCGCTGCTTGTTCGCGCGGACGTCGCGACGTCGCTCCGTTCGTGCGTCGAAGGAAATTTGGCGACGATGACGCGCGCGGAGCAGGCGGCCGAGTTCGCACGTTTCGACGCGAACGTTCGCGCGACGGACCCGCAGCTGTGGCGCTCGAAACAGGTCAGCGACTTTCTCGCCGGCATCTGGGCGCAGGGGTACGGGCAGATCTACCTCGACGGGATCGATGGGTTCTTCCGAATTCAGCGTGTCGCGCGGATCGTGTTCGTCGTCGCGCTGATCGTGGGTGTGTGGATCGCCGCGCGTCGCCGATTCAAACCGACCATCGCTGCCCCGTCTCCCGATGCGCCACCTCAATCGTTGGCCGCGGCGAAGCCGGGATGAGGCGGAAGGACAGCGCCAGGAGGTCGCTGCTGACGCTTTTTGCATCGTCAATGGCGATGCGATCAACTCGGTTCAACGCGCCCTCTCGAAGCCGATAGACTTCCACCGACCACGGTTCGCGGTCGATGATCAACAGCTCTCGCACGTTCACCGATGCGTAGAAGGGAAGCTTCTGCATGGTTCGGTCGCCACGGCATCTGATCTCCACTGCGAAATCAGGTCCGCCGCACCAGTGCGAGCCGCATTCGTGCGCCGTGGTTCCCGGCAGAAAGACCGCAACGTCGGGCCAGCGATAGTTGAGCTCCCACCCGTCGATACGGTCGCTGACGTTCACGCCCATGTAAACGTGCACCCCGGGCCTCGAGCCCATCCCCATCATCTCGTAGAGGATGGAGCCGAGCAGCATTTGCAACTCTTGGTGCGTGTTGTCGGCGATAGGTGCAAGGACGTAGACGCCGTCCCACACTTCGTCAAAACGATCCACCTCCCATTCCTGACGCTGTGCGATCAGGCGGTCCGCCAGATTCGGATCGGTGACGAGCACTTCCATCGTGCCTCCCTTGTTTGCCAAGGCGCAATCACTCGAAGCGGAAGGTATCGCCGTCGCGATTTCCCAGACCCGGATCCGGGTACGTTAAGCCAAGCTTTCTCATGAAGTCGACGACCTGCCAGTCACTTCCCATGGGAAACTCGTCGTCCGGATACGCCTTCGGCGGATTCGGATCGTCCGGATCCCACGTGGTACGTAGCGGGACACGTCTGCGGCGTGAAGACCGTCCCAATGACTGGCGAAGAGTTCGGCGTTACCCGACCAGCTCTCCCGTTCTTCGTCGGAAAGTTCGCCCCAATACTCGGGGTCCGGGTTAAAGCGGTCCACGACCTTGCCATCGACGTACAGGACGTACATCCAAAGGTCGCCGTCGTGGATATGCATCGAGACGACCGTAGTACGCAGAGCGATCGAGAGAAACGCCGAAACTGCGTCCCACTCCATGAAATGACCAGGATATAGAACCGTATGTGCGAGTCGTTCGCTGCGGATCGTCAGCACGTCGACGTTGCTGGGATCCGCTGACGTCGGGGAAAAACTCATGCCGTTGTCGCGCGCGTAGGCCGCGAGCGACTCCTCGAGTCTCGCACGCGAAACGCCCTTCAAGCCCGACATTGCCAGGAATAGACCCATTGCCTCTCCCTTATCGCTTAATTCGCGCGCTCCCCCCGCCCGCGACGTGGGAGATCTCTTCCAGCGTGATCTGGCTCGTGTCGCCCATCGTGCTCATGAGCATCGCGCCGTGGGCGACGCCGAGGTTGACGCACTGCTGGGGCTCGGCCCCGGTGAGGAAGCCGTAGGTGAAGCCGGACGCGAACCCGTCGCCGCCGCCCACGCGGTCTTCGATCTCCAGATTCTCGAAGCTCGGGCCGTCGTAGAACTTTCCGTCCGCCCACATGATGGCGGACCAGTCGTTGATCGTCGCCGTCTTCACGCCGCGGAGCGTCGTGCCGACGACCTTGATGTTTGGGTAGTCCTTCACCACGCGCTCGACCATCTTCTTGAACGGCCCGACGTCCAGCGCGCCGGCCTTGTGCACGTCCACACCCTCGGCCTGGTAGCCGAGCACCTGCTCGAAGTCTTCCTCGTTGCCGATCAGGCAATCGATGTACGGGACGAGCGGCTTGGTCGTCGCGATCGCGTCCTTGCTGCTCCAGAGCTTGGAGCGGAAGTTCAGGTCGTACGAGACGATCGTCCCCGCCTCGTGCGCCGCCTTCACCGCTTCGGCGACGACCTGGCGCGTGCTCTCCGACAACGCCGAGAAGATCCCGCCCGTGTGCAGCCAGCGGACGCCCTCCTCCTTGAACAGTTTGTTCCAGTTGACATCACCGCTCTTCATGCCGCTCGTGGCCGTATGTCCGCGGTCGTAGAGCGTGACGCTGCCGCGCTTGGCGACACCGACTTCCGTGAAGTTCAGCCCGATGCGATCTTTCTTGCCGACGCCGTCGTACTTGCGCTCGACGACGTGGCTGACATCCATCCCGGCCGAGCGCGCATGATTGCGAATGATCGCGCCCATGGGCGAGCTGTTCAGACCACCCACCCACCCCGTGCGCAACCCCAGGCGCGCCAGGGCGTACGAGACGTTGTACTCGCCGCCGCCCACCCACACTTCCAGCAGCGGCGCGAACTCGATGCGCCCGTGCTGCGGCGGGGAAAGGCGGATCATGCACTCGCCGAGGGACACAAGATCGAACCGGCAGTCCTTCGCGTCGCGGATCTTGAACACGATCGACTCCTCTCAATAAGTGGCGAGAAGCTATCGGCGCGGCCATAGTGTTGCAAGGCGAACACGTTGATGACCATCACCGCCATCGCGCGCCTTGTGCGCATTGGGCTGAACGTCGCGGCATCAGTCTCGCTGCTGATCGCCTTGAGCAGTCTTGTCTGTTGGGCGCGCAGCTACTGGCGTTGCGACACCCTGTACCTCATGTACTGGACCGACCTCAATGCACCCGCCACGCGGACAACCGCCCTTCTGATGTCCGAGCCTGGCAGGCTGCTGATCGGCGTCGTGAGTGAAGGCACCGGCAAGGGCGCCGGCCGGAAGTGCGCTGATCACCGCTGGTACTGGGGATGGAATGTGACATCTCCGCCGGGTCGAATCAGCACGCCGACCGGACCACTTGGATTCGGCGGGACGTGGGACAGAATCACAAATGGGAACTGGGGCGGCTTTATCAATGTCGTCATGCCGCACTGGTTCATGTTGCTCTTGGCACTGGCGCTACCCGCCTGGCGATTCTGCGGTCGTAAGGAACGCCTGCGGCGCTACCGTTTCGCCAACAAGCTTTGTATCCGCTGCGGATATGACCTGCGTGCCGCGTCGAACCAGTGTCCGGAGTGCGGCGCGATGCGTGATTTCGGACCCGCTCAGCGATAAGGGTTGGGCGCGCCGGTCACGACAAGTCCGCAACACGGAAAAAGGGGGACACTGCTCCTAACTACAAGTGT
>JBAUGM010000059.1:0-1587 GCA_049679725.1 Tepidisphaeraceae bacterium | reverse complement strand
GCATCTGGCGGCGGGTCGCTTCGACCAGCAGCGGCAGATCGCGGTCGGCGTGGAACAGGCGCGACCCGGAGGGGAGCAGCTCGCGCATGCGATCGGCTTCGGGGATGCCCGGGTCGATGCGCACCGAATAGAACCCCGAGCAGTCCAACCCCATCACCTCCGTCAGTGTCGGCAGCGCGAACGGTTCGGCGATCTCCTCGCCGCGGGCGAACGGGAGCCCGGGGACGAGCCACGGGCGGACGGCGTCGTCCACCAGGCCGACGTCGAGCTGACGCTTCAGCGGTCGCCCGCGCGACCACCACAACCCTTCCACGGCGCGAACGGCCTGCTCCGTCTGCTCGCGCGACACGGCGCCCAGCTCCGCCAACTCCGCGCGCAAGGCGACCGTCACCGCTTCATCGAAGGACCGCGCCGTGCGGTCGCGCAATGCGCGGCCCGCGACGCGAAGACCCACCACGTGCGACATCGCATCGTCGTAGGTGAACGACGACGGCGACTCGTCGATGAAGATCACCGTGCGGTGCCCGAACCAGGTGATCACTTCGTGCCACGTCATCATGAGGTACGCCAGCCGCTGGCCGGACCGAATCGCCAACTCGTCGCCGAAGCGATCGTCGTCGTCCATCGCCGATGCCGCACCGTCCGCGCCATCCCCCGCGTCGTGCGCCGCGTCGTGCGCCGGCGCGGAGGTCGGCCCGACGAGCGGGTAGCGCAGCGAGACGAAGAACGTCGAGCCTTCGATCGTCGGCAGGGTCAGGACGTGACGCCGCTCGCGCATGGCGGCGCGCATGCGGGCGGCGCAGAAGCGCACGCTGTCGATCGTGATGCGCACGTGCGCCACGTCGAGGAAGCCGGCCCGGGTCGTATAGACGATCCCGTTTTCCATCTCGTCCGGTCGGAAGACGCGCGGCGTGCGGTGATAGCGGTGCCGTCCCAGGTTGTCGGGATCGGCGGGGCGGTAGAGCGTGAACATGCCGGGAAAGGGCAAGGCGCCAATCCGGTCGCGGGGGCCGTCAATCGGCCCGGCGCAGCCCGCCAAAGTCGACAGCGACGCGATCAGCGTCAGCGCGATCAACGTCGGGATCGAGGTTCGCTGCTGACGCATATTGCCACTGTCCCTCCCTCTCCCCGGCGGCCGGGAAGAGGGAGGGCGTGAGGATGGCTCCAGATGATCGCCAGATTCGCTTAGTAGGAACTCGCCGCCGGCTGGGCCGTCGGGGCGAAGGCTTTCAACTGCTCCTGGATCGGCGCGACGTGCGGGCGGATCTTGTCGGCGACGCCGGGGATGGCCATCGCCTTCTCGATCCCCGCGTTGAGGGTCTGGGCCGACGTGCGGAGCGTCGCGGAGAGCTTCGACTGGCTGTCGCTGGGGAGGGCGGAGAGCCCCGTCTGAATCGACTCGAGCTGCTTCGGCATCGCCTTGAGCGCGGGGAGGGCCTTCTCGGCGGAGGCGGCGTCGGTGATCCCGCTCATGGTCTTCCCCGCGGCCGTGAACGTGTCGGTGATGCTCGTCTGCAGCATCGAGAACGCCTGGCTGCCGGCGGTCTTCGCGCCGGCGAGCGTGGCGTCGGCCTGCTCGCCGACTGC
>JBAUGM010000058.1:0-3482 GCA_049679725.1 Tepidisphaeraceae bacterium | reverse complement strand
GGTGCAGCCGGCGGCGCTGTTGCGGCTGCGGCGCCGGCGAGCAACCCTCCCACCACGGCGCCGAGCACCAGCCATAGCACCCACCCGATCACCAGCGACGCGATCGCGAACGGGATCGCGAACATGCCGGTGTCTTCGCTGTCCATATCGAACAGGTAAAAGCACAACACGCTGATCAACCCCGCGATGAGCAGGATCTGCAGCCAGAACACGCGCCGACCGCTCCGGCGGCCCGACGGGTAGCCGCCCACCAGCTCAACGAGTTCGTCGTACCACAAGCCGACGGCGTCGGTGAAGATAATGATGGCGGCGAACTTCAGGATCGCCGTGCGCGCGTCGCCGAAGCTGATGCCCATCATTGGCGCGACGATGAACGCCAGCCCGATGAGGATGGCCGTCTTGACCAGCGTCGCCGCGCCCGCCGCGAGTGACACGACCGCCACGATCACGGGTCCCGCGCCGAGCGATATTGCCCACGCGAGGATGCCGAGCAACCCGACGATCAGCAGCGCGACGGGGATGTACAAGTCGCGCGGCGGGTGCGTCATCTCGTTGAACGAGAAACGATCCCTCTTGGTATTGTCCTTCGTGGGCGCGGAACGGTACCCGATCGCCTTCGACGGCTGCGCCCTCTCGAGCGTCGCGGCGGCGCTTGGCATCGGCATGGGTCGCGCGACGGTAGCGGGCGGGAGCGGATCTTCGGCGAAGCCGTAGAGGTCGTCGGGCTCGTCGTTGGCTTGCGGTGCTTCCGCCGCCGGCACGACCATCGTCGCGCCGCACGCGCACTTCGCCTTCTTGCCCGCGAGCTGCGGTTTCCAGGTGTAACGCTTCCCGCACGCGTCGCACGCGAACTTGCCGTCTTCGACTTTCACGATGTGCACCCCATCTGATCGGACCGGTCGATTTGCGAGGTCGGGAGAAGTGTACCGGCGCGGGCGGGTCCTTGCATCCTTTGGGCGCGGGCGCGCGGATCACCCCCGGATCACCCCGGCCGCTGAAGCGGCCTCGCCAAGGTGCGCGGTCGGATGGGTCAGGCGCGCTCGCGGCGGTCGGGCATGGGCACGGGGTCGGTGCGCGAGGGCATCGGCGCGAAGTCCGGGCTCTTCAAGCCGGTGACCAGGTCCTTGATCGCGACCTTCTGGCCCGTCTTGAAGCACTCATTGGCGGCGATGCCGATGAGGATCGATGCGGCCCCGCCGCGCTCGTCGCTGGCGCGGAGGTACTTGTCCGCGGGCGCGTTGGCGAGGAACAGCTCATCGAGCATGACCTTGTCGCCGCCGCCGTGCCCGCCCTGGCCGGTCCACGGCTCGATCTCGCGCGCGGAGCCGCGGATGGGGATAACGACGGTCTTGATCCCCTTGGGCAGGATGCCGCCCTGCACCGTATCGGTGCCGCTGACGTAGATCGATTCGACGGCGCTGTGCTCGATGCGCCCCTTCGTGCCGTTAATCGCGATCGTATAGCCCTCCCACGAGTTGAACGCGTTGAGCGAGTAGGCGAGCGTGACGTTGTTGTCGTACTTCACGAGGACGTTCATCGTGTCCTCGATGTCGTGATCGTCGCGGAAGACGCATTGGTCGCGGTGGTAGTTGTCGTACTTCTCGTTGTCGAGGTAGAGCTCCTTGAGCCCGCGGTTGGCGGCGAGGTCCATGTAGAAGCCGCACTTGTCCTTCTCCGGGCACGTGAGGCAGCGGTCGTGCGCGCCGCTGAGGCCCATGCGCTTGGCCATCGTCGACGTGTAGAACTCCTTCTTCCCGGTGGCGAAGACTTCGGCCGGCATCGCGCCGACCCACCAGTTGACGAGGTCAAAGTGGTGCGTCGCCTTGTGGACCATGAGGCCGCCGGAATACTTCTTCGTCCCGTGCCAGCGGCGGAAGTAGTCGGCGCCGTGGTGCGTGTTGAGCAGCCAGTGGAAGTCGACGGAGAGCACGTCGCCGATCTCCTGGCTCATCAGCAGTTCCTTGATCTGCGTGCGCGGCGGGGAATAACGGTAGTTGAACGTGACGCGGCAGTTCTTGCCCGTCTTCGCCCGCGCGTCGATGATCTGCTGGCACTTCTCGGCCGTCGTCGTCATGGGCTTCTCGGTGACGACGTCGCAGCCTCCGTTCATGGCGCGGATGATGTACTCGTGGTGCGCCGAGTCCATCGTCGTGACGATGACGACCTCGGGGCGCGTCTCCTTGATCATCTTCTCGAAGTCTTCACCCGAGTACGCCGGCGGCGGCGTGGCGCCGCGGGCTTGGGACTTCTTCCGCGCCACTTCGAGCCGGCCGGCGTTCTTGTCGCAGATGCCGACGAGCTGCGCGTGCTGCTTGTACTCGCCCTCGATCGCCCCCTGGTACATCCCGCTGCGCGAGCCGAGGCCGACGATCGCGTAGCGACGGACGCCGCCCGATGCGCTGCCGGCGGCACTCGATTGCGCCTGCGCCGAAGCACCGGTCGGCGAGGATCCGAGCGCGAACCCCAATCCCGCGGCGGAAATCGTTTTCACGAAGGTGCGACGATCGATCGGTACGCCGGACGACGCGGACGCGTTGATGTGGGTTGGCATGGCGGGAAGTGTCGCGAACGATCGGGCGTTTGTCGAGAAGAAAGGGCGCAGAGGCACGCTGGTTTCGCACGAAAATTCTAAGCAGGAGCGCACGAATCTCGAACGTCAATCGCACTTGTCATCGTTCATCTGCGTTCATCCGCGGCTCCCATCGCCTTCTTTTGAGATCGTTTCTTAGTACGCGCGAACGCCGTCGGACCGCCGCCATCATTTTATCGCCCGCGATATTCGCCGCCCGCGCGTCTCATCCCATGTGGTAGAAAAACTCCTCGCGCACGATCTTCCCGTCGCGGACGGTGTACAGCCCCGCCTCGTCCATCTGCATCCGCTTGCCCGCCATCGGACCGGTCTTGGCGGTGACGTCAAACCGGAAGTGAACGATGAACCGGTCCCCGTGCGGCCAGGGGCCCATTGTTTCGCCGCCGTGGATCGTGTGGTTGTCGAGCCACCACTGGTTCTTCTTGCGGATCGCGTCGATGCCCTTCATCTGCGCGGGAAACTCGGGCATCCCGTGCACCTCGTTGCTCTCGACGTCCGGCGAGTAGAGCGCATTCACCGCCTCCAGGTTCTTCCCCGCGTTGCAGTAGGCGACGAGCTTCTTTCCGATTTCGAACGTGCTGTCCATGTGCGAACCTCCGTTGGGTTGATGATCAGGAATGGTAGTCACGCGCCGGGCCATCTCGCACTAAAACTGATTCAAATTTGATCAGAGGCAAACAGACGCAGGTGGGGTAGATTCTTGCGCATGGAAATCGACCCCGTACCCACGCTGATCGATCAATATCGCGAGACGTTCGAAGGCGAGGTCACGCCTACCACCTCGGCGCGATCAAGCAGATCGCGCAGGTAAGTGCGGGGGCGTTAGATCGCAAGCAATGCGACGTGCGCCATCACGGCGGGGCAGAGCGCCAGCGCCGCCCCGCGCCGTTCG
>JBAUGM010000057.1:0-4903 GCA_049679725.1 Tepidisphaeraceae bacterium | reverse complement strand
GCCCGCGACGCAGCCGACGACGCTCCCCAGCGTCCTCCGCCTCGAGCTGATCGACGCGGCGAGCGGGGCGGTCCTTCGGGAGTTGCATGACGGGGACGAACTGTCCGCGACCCTGCCCGCCGCGGTGAATGTTCTCGTCACGACGAACCCGCCCGTCGTTGGCAGCGTCCGCGTGAGCCACAACGGCGTCGCGCGACTCGAGCGCACGGCGCCGTACACCGTCGGCGCGCCGTCGATGATCATCCCCGCGGGTGAGAACGTGATCGAAGCGATTGCCTTCACCGCAACGGACGGCTCGGGCGCGCCCGGACGAGCAGAAGCGATCAGGTTCACGCGCAACGCGACAGAGACGGCTCCGCCGACGACCGCGCCGCCGACGACCGCGCCGCCAACCACCGCGCCATCGCCACAGGATCACATCCTCGCCTCCATCGACCACCTCGAAGCAGCGCTGAGGAGACTGCACAGCGCGACGCAGCCGAGCCGATAGCGCGGTGACCGCCTCGCTCCGTCATCCTGAGTCCTCACGTGGCTGCGCCACGCCCGCGTTGGATGAGAACGGCGACGCGTGCAATCGACGAATGCAACGCAAAGAGCGCAGAGCCCGCAAAGGGCGCAAAGAAGAGTCAAGAATGTGTCTTCTCTTTTTCCTTTGCGATCTCTGCGACCTTTGCGGTCTTTGCGTGAGCATTTTCAGAGCAGAGGGCGTGAACTTTTTACGCAGCACGGCTCCACTGAAGTGATGGATACCGCAGGGTGATATCAAAGCGCCCGGTGCATGCCGCAATCCTTCTTGAAGCCGAGCTGTTCGTAGAACCCCGGCTTGCCGGTGAACAGGCCGACGAACGCGCCCTCCCGCGCGCCCCGGCGGCGGAGCTCGGCCAGCACGGTTTCGACCATCGCCCGGCCGATCTTCTGGCCCTGGTGCGACGGGCGGACCATGACGTCCCAGAACATGTAGAACTTGCCGTCGCCGGTGCAGCGGACCATGCCGACCGCGCGATCCCCATCCCGCGTGTCGTTCGCGACGATGCCGACGAGCGTGTTTCGCAGCGCCTGCTCCATCGACGGTCGGTGCCGCGCCCAGCCAACGGACGCGCACAGGTCCACGTACTCCGCGATCGTCGGCACGCGCAGGTCGAGTCGGATGTGCGTCGGGAGCGATTCGGTCGCCGTCTTCGGCCGCTCGTAGGTCTGCGGGCCCATGAAGCGGACGTGGTAGCCGTTGCAGTCGCGAACGGCGTACTCGCGCACACCCCAGGGCTTGTTCTCCAGCGGCGAGACGATCGTCGCGCCCGCGCTCTGATGCTGTGCGTAGAGCGCCGCGACGTCGTCCTCCACGTCGAAGCAGTGCATGTGCCCTTCCATGCGCGCCGCCAGCTCCGGCTGACGGCACAGGAAGATCTCGGCGTCGTTGAAGCTGACGCACGCGAAGGTGGGCGGGTCCTCCCACAGCCAGCGTTGTTTGAACCCGAGCACCTTTGTGTAGAAATCGACCGTCTGCTGCACGTCGGCGCACGCGAGGACGGCGGTGGATTTGCAGGGCATAAGCGAGATGATAGCCGCACCTGCCCGTATACTCCGCCCATGCGCATCATCCGCTTCGTTTCCCACGGTCAGATCCATCACGGCGTCCCCATCGGCGACGCGTCCGCCCGCAAGATCGAGGGCGACCTGTTCGGCAAGTACGACGTCACCGGCACGGTGCTCGAGGTCGAGCGACTGCTCGCGCCGATCGTGCCCGCCGACATCCTCTGCATCGGCCTGAACTACCGCGAGCATGCGGCCGAGAGCAACTCGGCCATCCCGACCAACCCCGTGCTCTTCATCAAGGGCGGCAACACGCTGAACCACCCGGGCGAACCGATCCTCATCCCGCGGCGCAGCACGATGATCGACTACGAGGCGGAGCTGGCGATCATCATCGGCAAGGCCGCGAAGAACGTCCCGCGCGAGCGCGCGATGGAGCACGTTTTCGGCTACACCTGTGCCAACGACGTGTCATCGCGCGACTGGCAGCGCGACAAGAACCTGGGCGGCGGGCAGTGGGCGCGCGGCAAGAGCTTTGACGGCTTCTGCCCCCTCGGCCCGGCCATCGTCACGAAGGACGAGATCCCCAATCCCAACGGTCTGGCGATCAAGACGATCCTCAACGGCCAGACGATGCAGGACCTGACGACCGGCGACATGATCTTCGACGTGCCGGCGCTGATCGAGAGCCTGAGCAGCACGATGACGCTGCGCGCGGGCGCCGTGATCCTGACGGGCACGCCGCAGGGCGTCGGGTTCGCGCGCACGCCGCCGGTGTGGTTGAAGGAGGGGGACAAGGTCGTGGTCGAGATCGAGAAGATCGGGCGGCTGGAGAACGCGGTGGGGCGGGAGTAGAGCATCGCGTGTTTGGATGAAGCGCTCGCGAAGACGCAAGCGGGCACTCGAACTCACGCTCCGGGAGACGGGACGGGGCGGAGAATCTCCAGCAACTTTTCCATGTCCGGCGGCAGGGGCGCTCTCAGCGTCATCGTCTCGAGCGTCGCCGGATGGACGAAGGTGATCTCCGCGGCGTGAAGCGCCTGGCGCTCGAAGCGGAAATCACCCTGCTCGAAGATGCGCCCGCCGTACATCGTGTCGCCGACGAGGGGGTGTCCGATGGCGGCCATGTGCACGCGGAGCTGGTGCGTGCGGCCGGTCTTGGGTGTCAGGCGCACGAAGCTGAACTTCTCCGGCGGCGTCGGCAACTTGCGGTCGTGTGCGAACGCGCTGGGCTGGAGTGACACGCCGGCCCGGTGCTCGAACGTCTCCTGGACTTGGTACTTCGTCACGGCCGGTTTGCCGCCGTTCGCCTCGCTCCGCACGGCCTGCTTCTCGCGAACGTAGCGGTCCTTCCCGATCGGGCGATCGATCACGTCGCCCAGCAGCGCGGGCACGCCGTGCGCGACGGCGACGTACGTCTTCTGAATCGTGCGGTTCTCGAACTGACGCGCGATGCGCCAGTGCGCCTCGTCGCTCTTGGCCACGAGCATGATGCCGGTGGTGTTGCGGTCCAGGCGGTGGAGGATCCCCGGGCGCCAGTCGCCGTTGATGCTGCTCCACTTCTTACCGTAGTGCACGAGGCCGTTGACGAGCGTGCCCGTCCACCGGCCGCGCGCGGGGTGGATGATGAGGTCCGCCTGCTTGTTCAGGGCAAGGAAGTGATCGTCTTCGTAGACGATGTCGAGCGGGATGTCCTCGGGGACGAGCTCGCTGACGGGCTTGGGCGGCGCGACCATCTCGATCTGGTCGCCGTCGCGCGGGTGGAAGCTCGCCTTGGTGCAGACCTTGCCGTTGACCTTGACGAGCCCCTCGTCGATGAGCCGCTGGACGCCGGCGCGCGAGAGGTAGCCGACGCGATCGACGAGGTACTGGTCGATGCGGCGGGTGAGGTTCTTGGAGACGCGCCACGCGAAGTGCTCGACGTCGCTCTCTTCCGCGGCGTCGGACACGGGCGTGTCGGACACGGGCGTGTCGGGCAGGGCGGCGTCGGGGTCGATCGCGTTGTCGTCGGCTTCGGCCATCCCGGAATCCTAGGTCAGAACCATCCGCGCACGTACATGTAGACCGCCTTGTAGTACCCGCCGGCGGGGACCTCGAGCCAACTGGCGCCGGAGGGGTAGTAGGGGATCAGCACGCTGAAGAGGCATGTGAGCGCGAACAGGCGCTGGCCCATCGGGGTGCGCAACTCGGGGAGCAGCAGGACGACGGAGAAGAGGATGCCGGCAAAGCCGAGGCCGACCAGGCGGCTGGTGTCGAGCGAAATGGGGATGGTTGCCAGCGGCACGAGCGTGCAAGCCGCCAGCGCCGCCGCGCCCGCCCATTGCCGCTGCGCGAGCAACCGGCACAGGGCTGCGGCGAAGACGAGCCAGAGCAGCTTGTGCGCCATGAACAGCCCCAGCGCGAGGCTGCGCGGATAGGACCTGACGATGTGGAACACGTCCAACTCGTGGAAGCGCGTGTGGGCGTCCACGCCGGCCGACAGGTTAAAGCCGTGGTTCCCCAGCCAGAAGACGAAGAACGCGCCGATCACGCTCCACGCCGCCATGCGCTGTGTCCAGGTCGCCAGCAGCACGAGCGCGAGCGGCGCCAGCGCGAACAGCGCGACCGACTCGTGCGTCGCCGCCGTCAGCGCGACCAGGCACAGTCGCTCGCGCAGCGCCAGCGGCAGCACGATCTGCAGGATGACGAGGATGGCGGCCAGGTCATCGGCGTACCCCGGCGCCGCCAGGTGAAGCATGACCAGGTTGGTGCTCATCACCGCCAGCGACGCCAGCCCGCGCAGCAGCCCGTCCGGAACGCGCCTGACGTTGGCGCTGGCTTGGGCGTCTGTCTGGCGCACGAGCGCGATCTCGAAATAAAGGACGATGAGAAAGCTGAGCAGCGCAGCGCAGGCCATCGAGAACAGCCAATAGAGCAGCGGGCCGCGGAACTGGAGCACGTGCGCCAGCGCAGGCTTCAACAGCCGCCGGTAGAACAGGACCTGGGTCTCGGCGAAGGGGTCCTCCGACATGCGCGCGTAGAACGTTCCCCAGTTTCCGACCGCCCACATCGACGTGTGGTACGGCCAAGACAGCGCCCAGCAGAAGGCGAACAGTCCCAGCGCGATCCAGAAGCTTCGGCGGAGCGTGGCGCGGTCGATCTCGCGCGCCCCGCGCGCCACGCCGCGCGCGACGGGGATCAACAGGCACGCCAGCGCCGCGGTGAACAGCAACCCACGCAAGGGGATGATGAACCGGCGCGCGAACTGCTCGGGCGCGATGAACGCCGGCGCCAGCCACCCGCTCCACCCACGGTGGGACGCGGCGAAGTCCTGAAACTTGTCGGCGGGGACGTTGCAGATCAGGTAGACGACGGCGGTCGCGAGGGCGAGCAG
>JBAUGM010000056.1:0-1713 GCA_049679725.1 Tepidisphaeraceae bacterium | reverse complement strand
GCACCGGCGCGGCCGGCGCCGATGCCGTCGGCGCGTTCTCCAGCAGCACGTCCGGGTTGGCCGGCGGTTCCTGCAACCGGTTGCACTGCGGGCAGATCGTCGCCGATTTCTCAACCGCCGTGGCGCAGTTGTAGCAGACGCCGAACTCCCGGCTGAGCCCTTTCACCTGCGCGGCGAATCGCCAGAACTGACCCGTCGTCGGCCCGCGCACGACCGACTGCGCGCTCACCTGCCCGCGCTTCACCAGCGCCATGAGGGTGTCGAACTTCATCCCCGGCGCGGCCGGGTTGCGGTTCTGGCGGACGAACCATGGGCCCAGCCGCGCCCGCGTCGCCTGGCGCGTGGCGGGGGTGTCGGCCATCGTGCACCTGGGGCACGCGGTGTTGTCGTAGTCGTGGGTCGGGCGATCGTTCACCGAGCCGCAGAACGGGCAGACGACCTTACCCGATGGAACGGTGGCGCTCCCCGCGCGCGCGGACGAAGTCTCGGTGCTCGGGATGTCCGTAGCGCGGCTCATCAACATTTCGTCCGCTTCGGCGAATGGGTCTTGCATAACCGGGGTGCCGCGGTGCGACGGAGGCCCCTCGTGAGGCTCCCCGGCGACGGCGTTTACGCGACTGGGTACCGGCTTGGTCCGGCATGACGCATCTCTTTCGCGTCATACCGCTGGCGACGTCCGCCCGAGACTATCAGATAAACGAGCCGCGCGTCCAGCCTTCGCCGGTGATACCCCTCACGCCTGCGGCCGGGTCCGGTAAGAACGAACGGTGGGTAGCGAAAATCCGGGATGAGACAGGTGTCAGGCCATTTCGTCGGGTGGCGCAAGAATCGAATAGAAGACGCACCATTGCTCCCGCGCCTCGTTCCCGCCAGGGAAGAAGGCCGGCAGTTACGTCATCCTGAAGCGAGTTTTACGAGCTGAAGGATCTCGGGGTCGCGAAGGCGAGTCTCAAACCCGAGATCCCTCCGGTCGCCTTGGCTCCCATCGGGATGACGTGCGGCGACACCGTTGCCAGGGAAAAGGAGGTTTCGAGCAACCTCTACGGCTGCATCGACTACGGCTGCATCGACGAGCCGTCCTCGGAGAAGTATTCGCGAACGAGATCAAGATACTCCCCTGGCACCGTGCCGTCGCCCACGGCTGTCATCGCGCGTTCGCGCGCCGCGGGCCAGGACGGGCTCTGCCACGCGGGGGCGGGAGTGATGGCGGGGTCGGTCGATGGGTCGGCGCTGTTTCGCCCGGTCGCGTTTGCGCCGGCAACAGATGCGGCACGGCCACCGCCTGCGGACGGATCGCCGTTCGGATCCGATCGCGATGCCGTTGCGCGCGACGGGTCGCGCGATGACGACGTCGTGCGCTCGGTCGAAGTTTGAGCGATTCCCCCGCCCCTGCCGTCGGCTGTGGAGCCGGCGACGGAGCGCTGACCGTCGGACGCGCCCGCTTTGGATGCAGTATCGGTCGCGTCGCCGAAGGGTCGGTCATGCGCGCGTTCGGCCGATGCGTTCGCGGTGCGCGATCGGTCGGGGGACGGCCGGGCGTCGTTCGTGTCGACATCCGAAGCCCTGTCGGGCGACGGGGCCGCGCGTTCCGCATCGCGCAGCGACGCCGCGACCGCCCCGCTTGGCTGCGGGTGCGACGACATAAGCCCGAGCGTCAGCACGAGCGACGTCGCCAGCCCGATCCCGCCCCAGGCGCGGCCGCCGAGCCGGTTG
>JBAUGM010000055.1:0-10224 GCA_049679725.1 Tepidisphaeraceae bacterium | reverse complement strand
AACCCGCCGCAAGCGGCGGCGCTTCACGGAATCCAGGCACGAGTTGATCTTCCTAGAATCGTCCGACGCGACGATGAACCCCATCCTCATCCATCTGGGCAGCGGCGCGGGATTCTTCTCGGGGATGGCGCTCGTCGCTCTCGCGATCGTGTTCGAGCTGGTCGTGCCGAACCGATGGATGCGGGCAGGGTCCGACATCGCGGTCGTCGTGGGGATGCTGCTCGTCGGATTGTCCTCCACGCCCGTGCCGCCGCTGGTGTTGCCGATCTGGTTCGTCGCCACGCTCACCGCGATCGTGGCGCTGCACGTCGGCTCAATGTCGATGCGCACCCGCGCGATGCTCGCGGCGCCGGCGATCATGTTGTGCGTCGTCGCGGCGGGCATCGAGGCGCCGCACCACTTCACGCCAAAGCCACCCAACGGAACCTTCTCGCGGCTCTACGTGTTCGGCGATTCGATCACCGCCGGCGTCGGGCGCGAGAACGGTCCGCGCTGGCCGACGATCGTGCGCGGTGATCTCGGCGTCGACGTCGTCGACCTCTCGCGCCCGGGCGCGCGGATCAACGACATGACCCGCGCCGCCGCCAACGCGCGGCTGGGCGACGGCCTGGTGCTCGTCGAGATCGGCGGGAACGACATGATTCGCCGGTCGAGCGTTGAGTCGTTCGAGCGCGACTTGGAAGACCTGCTAAATCAGGTGAAGGGACCGGGCCGGACGGTCGCGGTGTTGGAACTGCCGCTTTTCCCGTTCCATGCGGAGCTCGCGCGAGCGCAGCGGCGCGTCGCGGCGAAGCATGACGTAATGCTGATCCCCAAGCGCTACTTCGCCAGCGTCTGGGCGGCATCGGATTCGACGATCGATGGGCTGCACCTGTCCGGGACGGGGCATGCGCATTTCGCACAGGTCGTGGAAAGGTTGCTCGGGAAGAGCTTGCGACCGTGAACCGCCTGGAACGTCATCCCGAGGGAGTTTTGACGACCGAGGGATCTCGCGCGCGAGAGCGACCTTCGACCCGGAGATCCCTCAGGTCGCCAAGGCTCCCATCGGGATGACGTACACGGTCGGTTACGACGCTTGAAGAAGATCGCGCACGCGCGACAGTACCGCGTCCACCGCCACCATCTCCGCCTCCGGCGACCTACGCGGCTTCAGCTCGACTTTGCCCTCCTTCAACCCGCGGTCGCCGACGTTGATGCGGATGGGGATGCCGATCAGATCGGCATCCGCGAACTTCACACCGGGGCGCGCGTCGCGGTCGTCGAGCAGGACGTCGATGCCCGCGGCGATCAGCTCCGCGTAGAGCTTGTCGGCGGCGGCCTTCACTTCGCCGTCGTATTTGATGGGGGTGATGACGACGGTGTACGGCGCGATCGCGGCGGGCCAGATGATCCCCTTGTCATCGTGCAGCGCTTCGACGGCGGCGATCAGGATCCGGCCGATGCCGATGCCGTAGCAGCCCATGATCATCGGATTGGGCTGGCCCTTGTCGTCGAGGAACTTCGCATCGAGCGCCTCGGCGTACATCGTGCCGAGCTTGAAGACGTGGCCGATCTCGATGCCCTTCTGCGCGACGAGTTTGCCGCCGTCGTTCTTCGGTGATGGGTCGCCCGCGGCGGCGTTGCGGATGTCGGCGACGGCGACTTTCTTCGGATCGGCGAGCTTGTCGCCGCACTCGCGGAACCAGTTGAAGTGCTTGACGTGGTAGTCGGTCTCGTTCGCGCCGGTCGCCCAGAAGCCGCCCTGGGCGGCGTCGGGGTCGATGATGACGACGGTGTCGGGGCGCTTGACCGCTTCGTCGGGTCCGCAGAAGCCGATGGCCCAGGTTTCGCGCACTTCGGGCGTGTCGAGGAGGGTGATCTCGTTGACCTGGAACGTCTCCTGCGCGGCGCGCTTGAGCTTGGCTTCGTTGACGTCGTGATCGCCTCTGACCACCGCGACGACCCACGTCGGATTGACTCCCGAGCTCTGCGCCGCGGAAGCGCTAAGCGGCAAGCCGCCTGACGTCGTGCGGAAGACGAGCGTCTTGAGCATGTTCTTCGGCTTGACCTTCATGAACTTACCGACGTCGTCGATGCCGGGCAGGTTGGGGGTGTGGACGCGCTCGAGTTCACCCGTCGGCGCGGCGCCGAAGGTGTGCTCGCGCGAGCCGATCTGGGCTTTCTCGACGTTGGCGGCGTAGTTGCCCTTGTCGCTGGTGACGATCGTGTCCTCACCCGCCTCGCACGCGGCCATGAACTCGTGGCTGGCGCTCCCGCCGATGGGGCCGGACTCGGCCTCGACGATGACGAACGGCAGCCCGCAACGCGTGAAGATGCGTTGATAAGCGCCGTACATGTCGTCGTAGGTCTTATCGAGCGACGGGAGGTCGGCGTGGAAGCTGTACGCGTCCTTCATCAGGAACTCGCGGACGCGCAGCAGGCCAAAGCGCGGGCGTTCCTCGTCGCGGAACTTGGTCTGGATCTGGTAGAGCGAGAGGGGGAGCTGCTTATACGAGTTCACGTACGCGCCGACCATCTCGGTGATGACTTCCTCGTGCGTCGGCGCGAGGACCATCTTTCGGCCGTGCTGGTCGGACAGGCGGAACATGAGCCCGCCGTACTTCTGCTCGCGGCCGGAGCGCTGCCAGAGCTCGATCGGATTGACCGTGGGCAGGAGGATTTCGGCGGCGCCGATGCCGTTCATCTCCTCGCGCACGATCGCCGCGGCTTTCTGTAGCGATCGTAACCCCAGCGGCAGGAAGTCATAGACCCCTGCGGTGAGCTGGCGGATGAGCCCGGCACGGAGCATGAGCTGGTGGCTGGCGATCTGGGCGTCGGAGGGGACTTCCTTCTGCGTCGGGATGAGCGTCTGGCTCCACTTCATGCGGGTTCCTTTGGCGTTTTTTCGATGGTCGAGAGGGGGAATAAGTTAGTCACGCCGGTGCGTTCGTCAAAGGCGAGCGATGCATTACAAGTTATTCGTCCAACTTGGTCGATACAGGGCGTATCCAGAGGCGGCCAAGGGGATTGGAAAGGTCGGCAATGCCCCTTGCCCGTAGTCGTATGCCTCGGCTATATCGATATGTGGCACTTCAGAGTCGTTCGCACGCAGGTGGGTGAGGAAATGCAATCCTCCCGCGCGTGTTCGACCTCGGAGCTGACTGGGATTCCGCCTCGACGACCGACCGCGCCAGCGGTACGCACGTGCCCGTGAACGCACGCGCAGGAGCATTGGACGTTGCCTACACGCGCACACCGCCACCCGTCGTTGATTGCCGCCGCGACCCGCTCGGTCATCGAAGCGCTCGAATCCCGCCGCCTGATGGCGGGGGACCCTGCCACCGTGCTGGCGCTGCCCTACACGCTGGAATTTGACCGCACCCGTCCGGGCGTGGTCGACAAGGACGGGCAGGGGACCGGCCTCACCTGGGTCCAGCCCAACAACGCGGGCAACGAGTACCAGCCGTCGCTCATCGACCTGGGCCCGGGCGAGGGTCTCCTGAAGATCACCAGCACCGGAACGGCCGCCGCAGGGGGCAACTTCGGCGCGGACAACACGCTCAGCAACGGGCTGCAGATGCAGTTCAACGCGCGGAGCAAGGCGTGGACGATGCAGGCGCGGCTGAAGGGCCCGCTGTCGTTCATCAACGCGCCCGCCGAGCAGGGCGGGATCATGTTCGGCCCCGACCAGGAGAACTATGTCAAGCTGGTCGCGGTGGCGACGACGAGCGGCGTCCGGTTGCAGTTCATCGACGAGCAGAAGATCGCCAGCGGCTATCGGCGGCAGCTCAACGACGTCTCGCTGACGAACATCGGCAGCTTCGCCAGCATCCAGACGCTGGACCTGATCCTCTCGGGCGACCCCGCGACGCGCACGGTCCGCGCATACTACCGGATCAACGGCGACGGGCTGGTGAAGATCGCGGCGGAACTGGTGCTCGACGCCGACAAGGGGTCCGCGTTCTTCTCCGACGTCGGCCGCGCCGGGCTGATCGTCATGCACAAGAACGACGCCGATCCGGTCACGGTGGCGTTCGACCGCTTCGAGGTGACGCGCGGCGGGCCGAAGGTCCTGCGCCCGGATGTCACCGCCACGCGCCCCGCCAACGGCGCGACGAACATCGGGCGCGATTCGTTCATCGCCGCCGACGTGTTCCTCCCGACCCCCGGCGCGGGCATCAACACCAACACGCTCACCTCCGCCAACGTCAAGCTCTACCGCACGAGCGACGGCATCGACGTGAGCGCCACGCTCAACACCTCGGCGGCGGGCGACGCGATCGTCCTCCAGCCGGGGGCGGCGCTCGCGCCCAACACGAAGTACACGTTCGAGGTCACCAGCGGTTTGCAAGACCTCGCCGGCCAGGCATTCCTCCCGTACACCGCGACGTTCACGACCAGCGCCAGCGTCGGCAACGCCGACCCGTCGATCGCGTTCGACAAGGTCGCGCTGCCCACGGCGATGCAGCAGTCGTTCAGCGGCGTGACGATGGGCCCCGACAACCGGCTGTACGCGACGACGCTCTCCGGCCACATCTTCCGCTACGACATCGCGGACGACGGCACGCTGAGCGAGCCGACGGTCATCACGACGATCCGCAAGGTCAACGGCGGGGCGCGGTTCGTAACGGGGCTCGAGTTCGACCCCGCTTCGACGCCGGACAACCTCATCGCCTGGGTTACGCACGGACAGTCCGCGTTCACGAACGCGACCGACTGGACCGGCCGAATCAGCCGGCTGACCGGGCCGAACCTGGAGGGCTATCAGGACATGGTCGTCGGGCTGCCGCGTTCGATCCGCGACCACCTGACGAACCAGATGAAGTTCGGCCCGGACGGAAAGCTCTACTTCACGCAGGGGAGCAACTCGGCGATGGGCGCGCCGGACAACGCGTGGGGGCTGCGCGAGGAGCACGCGCTGAACTCCGCCGTGCTGGTCGCCGATCCCAAGGCGCTCGTCCGCCGGCGCAAGGACGGCTTCGGCCCGCTCAACGTCAAGAGCGCCGAGGGCGGGACGTTCGACCCGTTCGCGCCCGGCATGCCGCTGGGTCTGTACGCGACGGGGCTGCGCAACGCGTACGACCTCGTCTGGCACAGCAACGGGCAGCTGTACGTCCCCACGAACGGCTCCGCCGGCGGCGGCGCCACGCCGGGCACGCCGAGCGCGCCATTCTCGACGAATCGCCGCATCGATTTCCCGAGCAACGGACCGTTCACCGGGCCCGACGTCCCCGCCATCGACCGCGTCAACGAGGCGCAGGACGACTTCCTCTTCCGCGTCGCGCAGGGCGGGTACTACGGTCATCCCAACGCGTCGCGCAACGAGTACGTCCTCAACGGCGGCAACCCGACGGCGGGCGTCGACCCCAACGAGGTCGCCGGCTATCCCGTCGGCACGCTGCCCGATCGCAACTATCGCGGCTCGGCCTACACGTTCGGCAAGAACGTCTCGCCCAACGGGGCCATCGAGTACCGCAGCGCCGAGTTCGGGGGGAAACTGCAAGGCAAGCTCCTCGTCGTCCGCTACAGCGGCGGCGACGACGTGGTGGCACTGAACCTCGACGCGCAGGGCAACGTGACCGGCGCGCAGACGGGCATCACCGGGCTCACGCACCTGGTCGACCCGCTCGACCTCATCGAAGACCGTCGCAACGGCAACATGTACGTCGTCGAGTTCGGCGCCAACCGCATCACCCTGCTCCGCCCGGGCGCGGACGAACCAACCATCACGCTCAACACGACGCGCCGCGTCTTCAACGATGTCCGCGGCGGCGAGGGCTCCGTAACCCGCAACGTCCGCATCACGAACACCGGCAACACGAACCTCGTCATCCCGGCCGGCGGGATCAAGCTGAGCGGAGTCGACGCCGGCCAGTTCGACATCATCACGCGACCCGGGCTGCCGCTCACGCTGGCGCCGGGCAAGTCCGCGACCATCGGCGTCTCGTTCGACCCGTCCGGTTCCACGTCGCTGGGCATCAAGACGGCGACGCTCGACATCACCAGCAACGACCCCAATTCGCCCCTCCGCCAGGTGCGCCTCCGCGGCCTTGCGACCAGCGGCGAGGGCGGCTCCAACGAGCCGTCGCTCCAGCGCGTGCTCGACCTGTGGCAGATCCCCGTCAACGTCGGCGATTCCGATCCGACCACCGTCGCGCTCGACAACCCGCCCGTCACGCCCAACGACGAGGTGTCGCTGCAACGGATGGTCAAGGCCGGCGCGGGGCCGGTGACCATCGAGCCGCTGGCGGTGTTCGGGCTGGAGTCGAGGCCGGCGATGGAGCTCGGCTACTACGAGCCGGGCACGCCGACGGAGCGGACCGAGCTGTTTTCCATCGACACGTCGGAGTTCCAATCCGTCGCGCCGACGGCGCTCGGTTCGACGACGTTCGACCCGGGCGACAAAGCGTTCGGCTTCTTCGCGATCTGGCCGGGCAAGAAGAACGCCGACGGCACGGCGCGCGAGGGCTTCACCGAGGATGCGCTCAACTTCTGGGAGACGAGCCCGTCGCTGATGCACAAGGTTCGCTTCTACCCGCTGAAGAATCCGGACGGCACGGTCGTGCCCAACGCCTACGTCATGGCGCACGAGGAGGCCGAGGGCGCGGGCGACAACCAGGACTTCGTCGCCATCGTCCGCAACGTCATGCCCGCGCCGGGCGCACCGGAACTGGGGCTGCAGAACCTCGCCGGCGCGCCCTACGCCGATCGGTTGGTGTTCAACAAGATCAACACCGTCGACCCATCGGTGCCCAACGTCTATCGCGACGTGAACAAGGTCCGCGTGCGCAACACGGGCACGAAGAACCTGGTCCTGAACTCGCTGGCGACGACGGGCCGCTTCGAGCTCGTGAACCCGCCGGCGGCCGGGACGGTCATCGCGCCGGGCAAGTTCGTGGATCTCACCGTCCGCTTCACCGCGACGAGCGGCGCGATCCACAACGGCACGCTCGTGCTCAACACCAACGACGCCGACGAATCCGCGAAGGTTATCAAGCTCGCGGGCTACTGGCAGACCCGACCCGAGGGCAATCGCGAGCCCACGCTCCCGCAGCTCGGGCAGATCCTCGGCTACGGCACCGTCTTCGTGTACGGCGGGCAGCAGCTCAACACCGGCGGGCTCAACTCGCGCGTCGGCGACGAGATCCTGTCCGAGTACTGGAAGCGCGCCGACCCGGCTCAGCCGATCTCCGTGCGCCAGCTCGCCGCGTTCCACACCCCCGGCGCGCAGACGACCGTGCGCTGGCACAGGAAGGGCAGCGAGAATGCCACCAACCTCTTCACCCACGAAGAGGCCGACGGCCAGTCCCTGTTCCCACGCGCCGACGGCATGACCGAACCCGCGGTCGCGACCTTCGCGCCCGGCAGCAGCACGTTCGGGTTCAAAATCGACGACGCGTGGAGCGACCACACGAAGAACCCGCAGGAAGTCGAAACACCCGAGAAGAACTACGGCCACAGCATCCGCTTCTACCCCGTGCGCGACCGCGAGGGACAGTTGGTCCGCAACCAGTACATCATGGTGATGGACTACTTCGGCGTGAACTACGACTACAACGACAACATGTACCTGATCACCAACGTCACGCCCGAGCTGCTCCCGCCCACGCCGGCGGGGTTCAACGCGTACCAGAATGACAGTGGCGTGCAGCTCGACTGGGCGGACAACACCAACGACGACCTGCTCGGGTATTACGTCTACCGCTCGAACAACGGCGTGGGCGGGTTCAAGCGTCTGAACGACGAGCCGCTCACCGACTCGGAATACCTCGACACGACGATCACGGACGGGGGCAAGTGGTACTACCGCGTGCTGGCGGTGGCGACGGGCGGCGGGGCGTCGACGGTGGCGTCGGCAGCGACGCCGGCGGTCGCGTAGGCGCGAAACGACGGGGTCGTGCCGTAGGGGCGAACCTTGTGTTCGCCCTTGCTCTTGCGCGGAGAAGGGCGAAGACAAGCTTCGCCCCTACGGGGCCAGCCGCAGATCACGACGCCAGGTTCGTGAACGACAGGCTCACCTGGAACGAGAGCTGCTCCAACTGCACCGCCAGGTCCACCGCGTTCAGCGCGACGTCCGGCGGAACCGTGATCGACACCGGCGCGAAATTCAGCAACCCCCGAATCCCCGCCTCGACGAGCTGATCGGCGACTTCCTGCGCGTGGTCCGCGGGCACGGCCAGCATTGCCAGGCGAATGTTCTTCTCGCGAACCGTATTCGCCAGTTCGCCCAGCCCCTGGATCGTGAACGACGCCTGCTTCTTGCCGACCTTCGACGGATCGGCATCGAACACGGCCACGAGCCGAAACCCCTTCTGATCGAACCCGCGATACGCCAGCAGCGCGCGGCCCAGGTTGCCCGCGCCGACGAGGAGCACGTTCCACGTCTTGTCCGTGCCGAGGATGCGCTTCACCTGGCCGATCAGGTCGTCGACGCGGTACCCGATGCCCGGATGCCCGAACTGCCCGAAGTACGCGAAGTCCTTGCGGACCTGCGCATCGGTGAGTCCGAGGCTTTCGCCAAGCTGCTTGCTGGAGACGGTGCGGCGGTCCTTCTTCTTGAAGCTCTCGAGCTGGCGCAGGTAAAGGCTGAGCCGGCGGACGGCGGGGTTGGGGACGAGGTCCGAGCGAGGCTGCTCCATGCGGCTCCCGTTGATTCTTTCTGACTGGTGCCCGGTGGGATTATTTCAACCCGCGAGGGATGGTCAAGGCGGCGGCGCGTCTGAGGGCGAGATGCCGGGGGGTCCGCGCGCGGTGCGGAACGATCCTGACGAGGATGCGGGCGCGACGGTCATGCGATCTTGCCATTGAGTTCCGCGCGCCGGTTTTCGCGTCACCCGCGGCGTTATCGGAACGCGCCGCGGGATGGTGCGTAAACCGCGACATTTGTTGACACTACCGAAGGCGTCTGCTAGTTTTCCGCGCTCTGGCTGGAGGCTCGCTCCGGCCATGTTTTCGGCTCCCTTGAGTGCATCCGGCACGCCCGACGAGAGGGTAGCGAACGAACGGACGATCTGGCCCCGGCGCCCGTCGCGTTTCGCCGCCGCGGAGAACCACCTGTGATGAACCGCCACCCCGGTCTGCTCTCCCATGCCCTGATCAGCGGCATCCTGATTCTTTCGACAGTAACGGCTTCGGTCGTCAGCGCGCAAACGAATCCGTCCGCCGGCGGCGCGATCCCCGATGCCGTCAAGACGACCCAGCCGCCGAACAACGCCGCCATCGCCGCCGCGGTGGACGGCTTCGTCCCGGCGCAGGTGGAGGCGCTGGCGAGCACCGATGCCGCCGCTCGCGGCGCGGCCCGCGAGGCGCTCGTGGATGGCGCGTCTGCCCGCCAGGGGGACGTCACGCCCACCTACCTCGCCGCGTACGCCAAAGCAGTCAGCGACAAGATCGCGCCGGTCCTGACCAACGAGTCCGACCTCGTGCGCCTCAACGCCGCCATCGTCGTCGCGAAGGTGGCGGAGAAGGCTGATGACCTCTCGCTCCGGCCCGCGGTCCTGGTGCTGTTGAAGGACAAGTCCCCCTACGTTGCACTCTGGGGAATCAAAGGCGCGCGGGCGATCATTCCGGCGGCCATCCGCAACCCGTTGTTCAAGGGCGACGAGGCGATTGGCGGCATCGTCAAGGCGGTCGGTGCGCACGCCGGCTCGATGGGCGGGCCGATCGTTCTGGAAGGGTATGACGCGCTGGTGTTCGAGGTCCTCAACCCTAACGCCGCCCTTCGCCCGACCGACAAGATGATCACCGCGGTCATCCCGCCGATTCAGGAGTTACTCCAGCAGCGCGTCACCACCTACCGCAAAGGAATCCCTGCCGAGCCGTTCGCGGAGGTGAAGCCGACGTCGTTCCTCTCCAACGGCAAAGTGTGGGCGCTACAGACCCCCCAACAGCGCCTCACGAGCATGCAGTTGATGTCCGACCTGATCGGGCTGGCGGCGCAGCACGCCGTGGCGGCGGCGCCGGGCGTGAACCGTGACAAGCTCCAGACGATCATCGGCCACGTCGCGTCGGCCATGGCGGTGGTGCCCGAAGTGAGCAGCTCAGCGGCCGTGAAGGACAAGCTCACGCCGGTGACGAAGATCAACCAGAGCACGCCCGCCGCGGGCATCACTGAGGCTGTTTCGGGGGTCGCGGATGCGTTGAAGACGATCAAGGGATTTGAGAAGCTGACGCCGCCCCCCGCGATCGCGGCAGCGGTGGCGGGCGCGGGCGGTGACGCGGAGATCGTCGAACCGACCACCCAAC